>NZ_JBEFZE010000015.1:0-87186 GCF_042762395.1 Pseudogemmobacter sonorensis | reverse complement strand
AGTGGCCCATGTTCGCCTGTGTCACAGCCGGATGTTCTTTGTGCGGGCCTATCCGCGCGAGACGCAGGAGCCTCAGCCATCGGGCTCGAACCGATGGCGCCGCGATGGCTTCGATGTTCGATGCCCATGATCGGGCTTTCGCCTTCTTCAAGGGCACCTGCACCCGTGGGGTCTACGACAACATGAAGACAGCGGTGGAGACCATCTTCGTCGGCAAGGAACGCCTCTACAATCGTCGGTTCCTGCAGATGGCTAGCCATTATCTGGTAGAACCTGTTGCCTGCACCCCGGCTTCGGGTTGGGAGAAGGGTCAGGTGGAGAGCCAGGTCGGCACGGTCCGCCAACGGTTCTTCTCGCCCCGGGTCAGGGTCAAGAGCTACGAGGAACTGAACGCTTGGCTTCTGGACAAGTGCATCGCCTCGGCCAAAAGCAGCAAACATCCCGAGCTGACGGACAAGACTGTCTGGGAGGTCTTTCAGAAAGAGCGCCCGCACCTTGTCCCCTATGCCGGGCGCTTTGACGGCTTCCATTCGCTGCCTGCGGCGGTATCGAAGACTTGCCTCGTGCGCTTCGACAACAACAAATACTCTGTCGCGGCAACGGCTGTCGGGCGGCCGGTCGAGATCAGGGCCTATGCGGAACGCATCGAGATCCGGCAGGAGGGTCGGTTGGTCGGAGACCACCCGCGCCACTTCGGCCGAGACCGAACGGTCTACAATCCCTGGCACTATGTGCCTGTTCTTCTTCGCAAACCCGGGGCTCTGCGTAACGGCGCACCGTTCAAGGACTGGGTTCTTCCCGGAGCTCTCGAACAAATCCGACGCAAGCTGCAGGGCTCCTCGGATGGCGACCGCCAGATGGTGAAGATCCTCGGCGCCGTGCTGACGGAAGGAATGCCTGCGGTGCAAAAGGCCTGCGCCGAAGCCCTCTCGCAGGGCGTTCACTCCGCCGATGTGATCCTCAATATCCTGTCTCGCAGGCGCGATCCGGAGCCACCACCGCTCCTGCTGACCTCTCCGGCCTTGCGCCTGACCCATGAGCCTGTGGCGGACTGCGCCCGTTATGACCTGCTGCGGAGGGCCAGCTGATGGATCGGGCTGACATCATGGCCGCAATGGGCGAGTTGAAGCTCTACGGGATGCGCGCCGCTTATGACGAACTCATGGCAGTTGCTGTGCGCCGCCAGCACGAACCCCGCCAGATCGTTGGAGATCTTCTGGCCGCCGAGATCAACGAGAAGAAAGCGCGGTCGGTCAAATACCAGATCACCACCGCCAAGCTGCCCTATGCCCGGGAGATCGAGGAGTTCACCTTCGGTGACACCCCGATCAACGAGACCCTGGTGCGCGATCTGGCCAGCGGGGAATTCCTCAGCCAACAGCGCAATGTCGTGCTGGTGGGCGGCACGGGGACCGGCAAGACCCATATCTCCGTGGCCATCGCGCGCGCGGTCATCCGCAATGGTGCCCGGGGCAGGTTCTTCAATGTTGTCGATCTGGTGAACAGGCTGGAGGCCGAGGCTCGTGCTGGACGGGCGGGCCGGCTTGCGGAACATCTGATGCGGCTCGACTTCGTCATTCTCGACGAACTCGGATACCTGCCATTCGCGCAGTCCGGCGGCCAGTTGTTGTTCCATCTGTCGAGCCAAGCTCTATGAGCAGACTTCCGTCATCGTCACCACCAACCTGGCATTCGGCGAGTGGCCGACCGTCTTCGGGGACGCGAAGATGACCACCGCGCTGCTCGATCGCCTCACACACCACGGCCCTTCGCCATCGCGCTCGAACCGACGGCGCTGCGATGGCTCGACGTCGAGACCGGAAACGACAGCTGGCGCATCAAAACCCGAGCCTGAACACCCTCCAAAACGCAGGCCCGCGTCGGCTGCGCCAGCTGGAAAGCTACGCCGCCACGGGCCTGCTCACCCGCGCGCTAAAGGGGTCACTTTTGGACGCCGATAAGGGGGCACTCTTCAACGTCGATTGACAATTACCCGGCGAAAGCAGGTCCGCGCGCCGACGGCGCATAGGCCGCGCAAAGCCTCCCTCGCCCAGGCCAGGCCCGCTCAAGAAAGCGGCGGCTCCCGCTGCAAAAGCCGCGACAGCTTTCCGGCCAGATCCGCCACGTTCGGCTCGTGCAGGATTGTCAGGTGATCGCCCGCGACATCAAGCACTTCGGCCCCCGCGCTGGTCACCACCCGCCATCCCAGGGCCCCGGCGATCCCTTCCTCGGTATCGGTGGACTCCGCCGTGGCGCGGAACAGCGTGATCCAGCCCTCCCACACCCCCGGGACATAGCGCGAGATCGCCAGGTCGATCGCGGCCTGATGCGCCATGCTGGTGGAGATCGGCGACAGGATGCCGAGCCTGCGCGTCAGGCGCACCCATTGCCGGGCGAAATGAAAGCCGAGCTGCGCGCTCAGCCTGCTGCCCGCGCCGCAGACGACATTGCGGAAATTGCGCCGCAGCCGCGACAGGTAATAGGCCAGCGAATGCCCGGGCGCGGCGCGGGGGCGCCCGCCCGGCCCGGCGGCATCCAGCAGATAAAGCCCCGCCACCTCGCGCCCCTGCGCGGTCAGTTGCCGGGCGATCTCGAAGGCCAGCCAGGCGCCTTGCGAGACGGCGATCAGGCTGACCGGCCCCTCGGGCCGGTGCCGTTCGATATTGGCCCGGTAGATTGCCGCGATCTCCTCGACCCCGGTCGGCGCGCCGGGCGCCAGCAGGTCGAGCGTCAGCCCGATCAGCGGCTGGTCCCGGCCGAGCCGCCGGGCGAGCGGGCGGAAAAACGCGCCGCCCTCGCCCAGGATGTGAATCGCGTAGAGCGGCGGACGGGCGCCGGCGGGCTGGATCGGGATCATGCAATCGGGCAGGTCCCCGCGCGCCCCCCGGGCCAGCTCGGCGGCGATGCCGCGCGGCGTCGGCGCGCGGTAGAGCGCGGCAAGCGCCGGATGAAGCCCGAAGGCGCGCTGCAACCGGCCCATCAGCCGCACCGACATCAGCGAATTGCCGCCCAGGTCGAAGAAGGACTGGTCCGGCCCGACCGGCCCCACGCCCAGCAGGACCTGGAAGATCTCCTGGATACGGGCGATTGCGGGATCGTCATCGGCGCCGACCGGCGGCTCGGGCAGAGGCGAGGACATTGGCGCGGCCACCGGCCTCGGCAGGGCCGCGACGTCGATCTTGCCCCCGGGCGTGCGGGCGAAGGCGCGCACCGGCAGGATCAGGGGCACCATATGCGCGGGCAGCCCCTCGCGCAGCCGGGCGCCAAGCGCGGCGACCACCGCCCCCGGATCGGCGGCATCGCCCAGGGCGACCCAGGCCAGAAGCCGGGCCGCGGCGCCGCTGCCCTCCAGCGCGACATGGGCACCGCCCACGGCGGGATCGGCCTCCAGCCGGGCCTCGATCTGCGCCGGTTCGATGCGGAAGCCGCGCAACTTGATCTGCCGGTCGATCCGGCCGAGATAGGCCAGTTGCCCGTCCGCCTGCCAGCTTGCCAGATCGCCGCTGCAATAGGCGCGGGCCGCGCCCTCGCCCCGGAAGGCCGCCGCGGTCAGGTCGGGACGGCCGAGATAGCCAAGCCCGAGGCAGGGGCCCCCGATCCGCAACTCGCCCGCGATCCCGGGCGGGGCAAGGCTGTCGTCGGCCAGCCGGATCTCGCAATGCGCATGGGCGAGCGGGCGGCCGATGATCGAAACCGCGCCCTGCCCCGGCCCGGAACCGACCTGCGGCCCGCCCAGCGTGGCGGTGATCGTGGTCTCGGTCGGGCCGTAACCGTTGAGCCAGCGCAGATCCGGGTAATGCCGCCGCCAGCGCGCGATCGCCGTCGGCGAGACCCGCTCGCCGCCGACGATCATCAGCCGAAGCGATCCGGGCAAGGGCGGGGCGGCCTCTGCGTCGGCGGGCGGCAGATCGGCGGCCAGCACATGCCAGAAGGCGGTGGGAAGATTGGCCACGCTCACCCGCTCGCGTGCCAGCGCGGCAAGGAAATCCCCGCTCGACGCCGTCATGTCGTCGTCGCGCAGCACCAGCGCCGCGCCGGACATCAGGCTGGGCAGGATCTCTTCCAGCGCCACGTCGAAGCCAAGGCCTGCGAATTGCAGCACCCGGTCGGCCTCGGTCAGGCCGAAGGCGGCGCGGATGATCTCGGCATGGGCGGCGATGGCGCGCTCGGGGATCATCACGCCCTTGGGCTGGCCGGTGGTGCCCGAGGTGAAGATCACATAGGCCAGATCGTCGGGCGCGGGCGCGGGCCGGGGCGGCGGGCTGTCGGCGCTGCCCGCAAGCCCGGGCGCGGCCGGATCGAAAAGCGGCAGTTCGGCCACGAAGCGGCGGCGCAGATCCTCGCGCCCCATCACCGCCTTCGCGCCCGAGCGCGCCAGCATGTCCGAGAGCGCCGCATCGGGCAGCGCGATGTCCAGCGCCACGAAGGCTGCCCCGGCCTTCATCACCGCCAGCAGGGCGATCACATGCTCGGGGCTGCGCGGCAGCGCCAGCGCGACCAGATCGCCCCGGCCGATCCCCTCGGCCCGAAGGCAGGCGGCCAGATGATTGGCCCGGCCATGCAGGGCGGCATGGCTCAGCCCCTCGGCCTCGCCCGCGACCACAACCGCCGGGCGCGCGGCATGCTGCCGAGCAGCCGCCTCTATCCGCGAGATCAGCGGCGGCGCATCCGTATCGGGCGCCTTTGGCGCGGGCCCCGAGAAGCGGGCAAGCTCCGCCATCTCCTGCGGCGAAAGCATCGAAAGCGCGGCCAGCGGGCGGTCCGCCGGATCGGCCATGGCCCGCATCAGCCGCGAGAACCAGCCCAGAAGACGCGCCGCCCCCTGCTCCCCCAGCCGCTCCGGGTCGTATTCCAGCCGGAAGACCGGGGCGGGATCGTCGCTGACCGCCAGGGTGACAAGGGGCGCCATCCGGCTGATTTCCTCGACCTTCAGGCGGGGGTCGAAGACCTGGGCGAGCGAGCGGCGCTCGAACATCAGGATGGTGTCGAAAAGCGGCCGGTCGCGCGGCGCGTCGCACAGGTCCGCGATCTCGGACAGCGGGGTGTGTTCGACGGTGCGCAAGGCGTTCGAGAAGGCGCGTTGCGCGCGCAGCGCGGTCTCAAGGCTGTCCGGGCCCAGCCGGACGCGGCAGGGCAATGTGTTGATCTGGCAGCCCGCCGAGGCCTGCCCCGAGGGCAGCAGGTGGCGGCCCGAGCGGGTCAGGCCGAAGACCGCCTCGCCCCGGCCGCAGATCCGCGCCAGCACCAGCCCCCAGGCCAGCGCGGCGGCATCGGCCATGGTGGCGCCGACGGCGGCCAGGCGGGCACGCAGGGCCTGGGCGCAGGCCTCTTCCAGCCCGCCCGGGATCACATCGCGCCGCATGCCTGTGGGCGGCGCGGCACCGGGCGGCGGGGCCAGCACCCCGGGCAGAGCGGAGGGACTGTCGAACCCCGCGAGATGGGCCTGGAAGAAGCGCCGCCCCGCCGCGTGATCCATGGTCTCGATCCGCGCGCAATGGGCGAGAAAGCCGTCCCCCGCGCTGCGCAGAAGCGGCGGCGCCCGACCGTCGCGCAGGGCGGCATAGCTGTCCAGAAGCTCTTGCAGGATCAGCCGGTAGCCGCCGCCGTCAAGGAGGGCGTGGTGAAAGCTCCAGACCATGACCGGCGCGCCCCTCGCCGGACGCAGCAGCCGCACCCGCCAGGCGGGCCAGCGCGTCGGATCGGGCGGATCGGCCTGGTCGGCGGCGATCCAGGCGCGGATCTCGGCCTCCGGGCTGTCGCGCCCCGGCAGGGGGATCTCGGCGAAATCGGGGACCAGCGCGGCGACCGGGGTCTGGACCGGGCCGGTTTCGGCCAGCGGCGAAAGCGAAAGCCGCAGCGCCGCGTGATGGGCGGTGACATGGTCCCAGGCCGCGCGCAGCGCCGGGGTCGAGACCGGGCCCGCCGCCAGATGCACCACGACCTGCAACTGGTTCAGCCCGGGCTTGCCCGCAAGCCGACTTTCGAACAGCAGTCCGATCTGGCTGGGGGTCAGCCGCAGCGGCGCCGAGGGGCCCGGTCCGCGCAGGGCGGTCGGCGCGAGATCGGAAGCCGGAACCAGAAAGTTACTCGAGTGGGACATTCGCATCGCCGCTTTCGATCACGAAAAAATTTCAAATGGGCGAATATCTATGCCGCCAAGCATGACGCGGCTTTCCCCTCTGTCAACAATAAGAGGCCCGTCATGCCGCACCCGCCCACCTGCGCCGCGACGGCGATCCGCTTTCCCGGGGCCGAGGCTCATGTTTGAACGCAACCCGGCGAAAGAGCGGGCGGCGCGGCACAGGACAGGGTGCAGCCGCGCGACCGCGCCTCTGCGGCGGGCCGACATGGGCGCGTGGAACGCCACCGCGCCGGTCGCACCCGGCAGGCGGATGTTCTCAAGCCCTTGCCCCATCTCCATCCCTTGCCTGCCATTCCCGTCCAGAGCGTCTTCGCCCCAAGCTAACACCATGACAGGGGATCAAAATATGGCGATTTCTGGCCTTTCCCTCGACTTCTGCGGCACGTGGGATCGGCCGGAGCATCAGGACGCCGCATTTCCCGCCGCCCGCCGACAGAGCGGGCGAAGCCCGCCCCCGTTTAGGCTTGCGGCGACGGGCGCCCCGCTCGCCAAGGACACGGCAGAGGGGACGCCTCGCCCTTGCCCCCCCGCCCCGTCCGGGGATCGCCCAGGTTTTTTCTTTGTTCTGACAGAAACCGCCCGTAACCTGGGCACCGAGGCCATCGACCCGCCACCCCGGATCGGGCGGCCAGCAACCGGATGAAGATCCCACCGACCGGATGAAGATCGAAGAGTGACGCTCTCACGCAGAAATCTGCTCGCAGGCGCGGGCGCGATCGGCCTCGGGCCGCTCACCGGCGGCGCCGCGCTGACGGCGGGCCAGGGGGCGGGCCAGGGGTTCGACCGCCGCGTCGTGCAATCGGGCCACAGCCTGACCGACCCGCTGATCGAGCCGCTGCGCAGCCTTTTGCGGCTTCAGGCCGGGGCCCGGGGCGAGATCGTCAAATCCACGATCCCCGGCAGCCCGATGGACTGGCGGTGGCACAACGATCCCGGATCGGGCCAGCCCTATCTGCGCGAGCCACGGGTGATGGCCGGTTTCGACCTTCTGGTGATCACCGAGCGCACACCGCTTTCGGGCACGATGGACTGGCACGATTCGCCCGGGATGGCGCTGCAATGGGCAACGCATGCCTGGACCCATGGCGCCGGGGGCGCGGGCGCGCCCACGATCCTTTACGCCACCTGGGTCGGGATCGGCTCGGGGCCGGACGACCCCAACCCCTGGAACGACCCCGAGGGCCATCTGACCTTCCGCGAGCGGATGCCGCTTGAAATGGCCCGCTGGGACAGCATCCAGGCCCATGTGAACGCCAATCGCCCGCGGGAGATGGCCCATGTGAAGATGATCCCCGGCCCCCTGGTCTTCGCCGCCGCCCATGACGCGATCCTGGCGGGCGAGGCCCCGGGGATCACCCGGCTGTCGGAGCTGTTCTCGGACGATGTGCATCTGAACGACCTTGGCGCCTATCTGATCGCGCTGGCGCATTTCGCGGTGATCTACGACGTGGACCCGGTCGGGCTGGCGGCCAATATCCCGCCCCGCACCGGACCGGACCCGCAACAGGCGCTGTGGATGCAGAAGCTGGTGGCGGGGGTCCTGGCCGGATACGGGGGCAATCGCGAAAATGACTGACGCGCCACGGTCGAGCCGCAGGGCGCCGCCCGCCTTCGGCAAGAAGCATGCGCCGCATCCCTGGGCCCGCACACCCGCCCTTGCGGCGAGAACCCGCGCGCGCCCCACCCCGGCCCGCGCCCTTGCGGCGGGGGGCCACCCCCCCGCCATCCCGGGGCGCCCGGCATGAGCCTGCGGTTCTCCGTCGCACCGGACGCGCACCTGACGCTTTTCCCGCCGCTGGCGATCCTTGCCCTCGGCATGGCGATCCGGCTGGTCTGGGTCGCGCTGGTCCCGGTCGATCCGGTCTCGGACAGCCATGCCTATCAGGTCTTCGCCCTGACCCTCGCGCGCGAGGGGGTCTATGGCTGGACCGCCGCCGAACCCAGTGCCTATTGGGCGGTGGGAACCGCCGCGCTGGTCGCGGCGGGCTATCTGCTGTTCGGCGAGACGCCGCTGGTCGTCGTCGGGCTGAACCTGATCGCCAGCCTTGCGATGATCTGGCTGAGCTGGCGCATCGCCGAAAGGCTGTGGGGGGCTTCGGCCGGGCGGATCGCCATGGCGCTGATGGCGTTCTGGCCCAATCTGATCTTCTTCACCTCGGTCCTGTCGAGCGAGCTGTTCTTCCTTGCCCTCAGCCTTGCGGGCGTCTGGTTCTGGCTGCTGCGCGAGACGTGGAGCTTGCGCGACGCGCGCGGCCTGCCCGCGCTGCTGGCCTCCGGCCTCTTCTTCGCCGCCGCCTGCTATGTGCGGCCGGTCGCGCTTTTGCTGCCGGTGGTGCTGTGGATGGTGACCTGGCCCCAGGGGCTGCGGCAAAGCGCCCGCGCCCTGGCCGGGGCCGGGGTGGTGCTGGCGATCATCTATCTTTGCGCCCTGCCCTGGTCGATGCGCAACCAGGCGGTGCTGGGGGCGGATGCGCTGATCTCGACCAATTTCGGGCCGAACCTTTGGATGGGCAACAACCCCGCCTCGGACGGCGGCTACATGGATCTTCCGCCCGAGGTCGCATCCATGTCCGAGGGCGCGCGCGCGGAATATCTGGGCGCCATCGCCAAGGATTACATGCGCGAAAACCCCGGCCAGACCCTGCTTCGCACCCTGAAGAAGGCCGTGCAACTGCATGGGCGCGAGACGATCGGCGTGGCCTGGAACGAAGCCGCCATCCGCGCGCTTGGCGGCGACGGGCTGCTGGCGGCGGCCAAGCTGGTCGCGACCGGCTGGTGGTATTCCCTGGTGCTGGCGGCGGGGACGGGGATCGTCCTGCTGTGGCGCGAGGGGGGCTGGCGGGCGGCGCTGTTCAACCCGGCGGTGGCGATCTGGGGTTATGTCACCCTCGTCCATGCCGTGATCGTGGTCGAGGACCGCTACCACATGCCCGCCTCGCCCTGGATCGCCATGCTGGCGGCGGTGGCGCTGGCGCGGCTTCTGGCCCGGGACCGCGAGGCGCCCGCAAGCTGAGGCGCCCTGGAACTGAGCCGGGGGGAGCGCCAGCCCTGCGGCCTTGCGGTCGGGAAGATCCGCGCCCCGCGCGATGCGCCCCCCATGGCAAGCCCCCGCCCCTATGCAGAGGCCGCCAGATCCGCCCGCGCCGCGCCCAGAAGCGCCCTGTCGGTATCGTCGGCGCGTCCCGCGCTGTCCGCCTCTAGGCAGCCGACGATCTCGGATGGACGCATGTTGGCCGCCTCCAGCAGCCGCCCCATCCTGACCGGCAGCCGCTCGACCGCGATCCCCGCATGCCAGCAGGCAAGCGCGAGGCTGGTGTGCCCGGCGAAATCCGGGCCGCAGCCGTAAAGCCCGCATGCCGCCAGATCCGGCGCCAGGCGCAGCGTGTCGGCATAGACCGCCATCGCCCGCGGCAGGCCCATGGCGACCTGATCGCCGATCATCGGATGGCCGTAATGCGAGGCCATCGGGATATCTGCGAAGATCGCCGGGGCGGATGCGGCGCGGATCAGGTCGGACCAGCCGAAGGCGGCGATCCCCAATTCCTTGTCCGGGCGCAGACGCAGCACCAGGTCGAATTCCTCGCCCGAGGCCATGGCCAGATCATGCGCCGCGGCAAGCTTGTAATGCATCTTGCGGCTGTTGGACCAGCCGGAGAACCGCGCCGCCGCGTCATCCTCCAGCACGACGCTCTCGCTGCCGTAGAACTCGGCGACCTCGGCGGCCGTGACCCTGCCGCCATGGCGCAGGGCGCGAAACAGCGCCGGATAGCGCGCGCCCATCTCGGCCATGCCCAGCCGGTTCGCCGCCACCCGCCAGGCCGCGCCGAAGGCCGGGCCCTCGAAGGGCAGATAGGCGCGGAAGGGCTCGGCGCCCGAGCGGCCGATGCTCTCCCAGGCGTGGACGAAGAAGCGGCAATCCGCGCCCTGAAGCAGGCCGCGCCGCCACGACGGAAGCGCCCGGCGCCAGCCGCGCAACTGCCCCGAGACGCAGACCGCGACGCGCGGCGCGCGGCGGCCAAGCCGCAGCATCGGCGCCCCCGCCGCAGCAAGCCTTGCCGCCGCCAGCCCCGCCGCCGCATGCAGCGCCTGCACGGGTTTCGATTGCAGCCGCCGCAGGGCCCGCGCGATCTCCGCCCGGTCCGGGCCGCGCAGCGCCGCCCATTCGGCGATCCGCCCGCACCAGAGGGCGGCACCGTCCCCGGAGCCCGAGGGCCCCGCCACGGCCGCAGCCGCAACCTCGGCCGGGATCAGGCCAAGCGCGCCCCCGCGCAGGGCCAGCGCGCGCATCGCCGGGTCGGCCGCATCCGGGGCCGCATCCAGGGCCGAGGCCAGCAGGTCCGGCAACAACCCGTCGATCGCACCCCCGCCCGAGATCCAGTGCAATTGCACGATCTGCCAGGGCTGGAACCGCCCGGCCAGGGATTGCGCGGTCGATTGCGCCAGCAGATCGGCCACATCGGCCAGATTGCGGCGAAAGCTTTGCCGGTCGAACATCGCATTATAGGGCACGGCCATATCGGCAGGACCCAGGCCCGCAAGCGCCTCATGATGCCAGCGGCTGAGCGCCTCTTGCGCGATCGGCGGCCCGGCGGGGCCCGAACCGGGGGCCGAGCGCAGCAACAGCGCCAGCAGCAGGAAACCGCGCCCGCGATGCCCCTCGCCCCACAGCGCCGCCATCGGCGGGGCGAGCGCCCGCGCCATCCCCGGCAGGACCTTGGCATCGCCGCCCGAATGCGCGACCGCGATCTGCAAAGGCAGGGCAGGCGCCGCCCCGGCCGGATCCTCGACGATCAGGGCGCGGAGCAGGTCCTCATGCGCCCCCGGCGGCAGCGCATCCCCCGCCAGCGCCGCGACGACGGCCGCCGCCGCCGCCTCGAAGACCGCGCGCGGCGGCTGGTCCCGCATCAATCCGGCGCCAAGCCGCAGCGCGGCCTCGTGATCGCCCGCCCGCGACAGGGCGGTCAGATCGGCCAATTGCGCGGCCAGGGCGTCGTTTTCCGGCCCCACGGCGACAGAAGTCATAAAGAAACCACCTTTGGCATGGATCACTCATCGCAACCGGACCGGGACCCCGCGCGGGGGGCCTTCGGACGGGGCACATCCGGCCCCGGCGTTCAGGGGGCGTGTCTTTTCTTGTTTGTTCGTCGGAGCACCTTGGCACTATGCTGCAAGCCGTGAATGGAAACAACTCCGGGATCCTGGGGATGGGCGCAGAGGGGAACTGGCCAGAGGCGGTCGACACTTCGCCGTGGCAGGCCCTGTGCTTCGACCTCGACGGCACGCTGGTCGATACCATGGCGCTGCACGGCCAGGCCTATGGCGAGGTTTTCGCCGATCTGGGCCATCCCCTGGGCATGGCGCAGTATCTTGCCCATATCGGCCCGCCCGCCCGGATCGCGATCCGGCTTTACGCCAGGGCGGCGGGCATGGGCGAGATCGCGGACCAGACCGTCGCCGAGATCCATGCCGCCAAGAAAGCGCGCTTCCGCGCCGTTCTGGCCCGGGACGGGGCGGCGGGCCTTCCGGCCTCGGCCCTGATCGCGCGCCATGCCGGGCGCCTGCCGATGGCGGTGGTCTCGTCCGGAAACCGCGACGGGGTCGAGCTGATCCTGCGCCACATGGGCTGGCGCGAGGCGCTCGCCGCCGTGGTCAGCGGCGACGATACCCTGCGCGGCAAGCCCGCGCCCGACCCCTATCTGCTGGGCGCCGAACGGCTTGGCGTGGCGCCCGGGCGCTGCCTCGCGTTCGAGGATACCGAAACCGGGATCGGATCGGCGCTGGCCGCCGGGATGGCGGTGGTCGATGTCACCCGGCCCGGCCGGATCCTGCGCCCGGACCGGGACGCGCCGCGATGAACCACGCCCCGCCCTTCGATCCGCGGGACGGCGACATCCTGCGCCACCCGGCCCTGCGCGACTGCGGCGACGCCATCCCGCTCTCGGGGTTTTCGGGGGCGACCATCGCGCTCATCCCCGACGGGCCGCGCAGCTTCGTGCGCAAGGCCAGCAACAGCCGCGCCGGAAATGCGGGCCTGCGCGGCCAGGCCCTGCGCCAGCAGCGCCTGGCCGGGCTGGTGGCGGGCTGCGCCGCCATGCCCGAAGTGCTGGATATGGGCGAGCGCGACGGATATTTCTATTTCGACATGGAATTCGTGCCCTCGCGCGATGCGATCAACTTCCTGTCGAACAGCGGCTTTCACAGCGTCGCGGATTTCGCCGACCGGGTCGAGCGGCTGATGATCCGGCTGGCCGAAACCCCCGCCCCCGCCCCCACCTCCGGGCCCGCGCCGCTGGCGCCGTCGAAGGCGCTGGTGGAGGCAAAGCTCGACCAGATCGCCGCCCGGACACTTGGCGCCTTCGGGGCCGAGCTTGCGCCGCTGCGCGCGGCATTGGCCCGCATCGACCGGCTGGCCGCGCCCGGCGGGGCGACGGCGGTGCATGGCGACCTGACCTTCGAGAACATCCTGGTCGACCGCCATGGCGCGCTCTGGCTGATCGACACCATCGCCTCGCCCTTCGATCATTTCGCCATCGACTGGTCGAAGCTGTTCCAGGAATGCGAGGGGCTCTGGCACGCCCATCGGGGGCGTCCGCTCGCCCGCGGGGTGACCTGGTGGCTCAGGCAGCGGTTCCACCGCGCGGCGACCCTGCTCGACCCCGGCTGGCCGCAGCGCCATTACATCCACCTCGGGCTGACCTTCGCCCGTATCCTGCCCTATGTGAAGACCGACGAGGATCGGTCCTTCGTGGGCCGCCGGGTCGCGGAATGCGGCCGGGCCGCCCTGGAAACGCTTTCCCAGAGGTCCTGAATGCATATCATCGTGCCCTGCGCCGGCCGTTCTTCGCGCTTCCCCGACATGCCCCCGAAATGGATGCTGCCCGACCGCGACGGCCTGCCGATGGTGCGGCGCGCCGTGGCGGGCCTTGGCGCGCGGACCGAGGATTTCATCTTCACCATCCTGCGCGAGCATGAGGAAAGGTTCAAAGCCCGCGCGGGCCTTTGCGCCGCCTTCGGCCAGGAGGTGAACTGCGTCATCCTCGACCAGCCCACCCGCAGCCAGTCCGAGACCGTGGCCGAGACCCTGCGCCGCACCGGCATCGACGGGCCCTTCATGGTCAAGGACAGCGACAATTACTTCCAGGTCGACCGGCTGTTCCAGAACCACAATTACGTCTGCGTGGCCTCGCTCAGCGCCTTCAGCCAGATCAACCCGCAGAACAAAAGCTATGTCCAGGTCGACCAGGAAGACACCATCGTCAATTTCCGCGAAAAGCAGGTCATTTCCGACATGTTCAGCGTGGGCGGCTATTACTTCACCAGCCCGGCCGAGTTTCTTGCCGCCTATGAAGAGCTGACCGACACCTCGCGGCTGGCGGCGGGCGAGCTTTACCTGTCGGAAATCATCGCCTGGCTGTCGATGAACGGCAAGGTCTTCCGCGTCAAGCGGATCTCGCAATACCAGGACTGGGGCACGGTCCACGAATGGCGCGAATATCTCAAGGGCCACCGCCAGTTCCTGGTCGCGATCGACGGCTTCCTGTTCGAGCAGGGGTCGCAATATTTCCATCCCCGCTTCGAGGAGGTGGCGGTCAACCCGGTCGCCGTCGACGCCCTGCGCGATCTGGAGGCCCGGGGCCAGTCCATCGTCTATCTCTCGATCCGCCCGCCCGGGCTTGAGACGCTGACGCGGCGGCAACTGGCGGCGGCGGGCCTGCCGGAGCGGCCGATCCAGTTCGGTTGCGACCTGACGCAATGGGTCCTGCTGACGGCGCCGCATGCCAACCAGCCCTTCACGACCGGGATCGCCATCGAGATGCCCCCCGACGATCCCAACATGGCCGACAAGCTGCGCCTGTCGGACTAGCTTGCACCCCGACCGGGGGCGGCCCCCGGGCCGCCCCTGTCGCGCTTTCGACCGGCCGGGCGGTTCAGCGCACCACCAGCACCGGCACCGGGCTGTGGGCCAGCACTTCCGCCGTCTGGCTGCCCAGCAGCAGCCGCCCGATCCCCCGCCTGCCGTGCGAGGCCATGCAGATCAGGCTGCAACCGCGGGCCTTCGCGGTCTCGACGATGCCCTCGGCCGGAGGCGCGTTCGGCACATGCAGCATCTCGGCCGGGACGCCGATGCGGTCCGCCGCCGCGATGGCCGCCTTCAGGATCCCGGCGGCGATTTCGGCCTGCCGCCCGTCATAGGCCTCGATTTCCTCGGGCCCGGGAAACCAGGCGGCCCCCGCCGCGCCGACATAGGCCGGGAAGGCCTCGGTCACGGTGATGATGGTGACCCTCGCCCCAAGCGCCCTGGCCAGGGTCAGGCCGTGGTCGAGGCCCTTTCCTGCGACTTCGGAACCGTCGGTCGAGATCAGGATATGGCTATACATGTTCACTCCTTCGAGATTGCGCACGGATCGACGGCGGAACGATGATCCCGATGGGCGGAAAGCTCAATCGTCGCGCAGCAGTATGGCCGCAATCGTGAACGGCTGCGCGGCGGAAGCCCCCGGCGCAGGCGCGGCTAGAGGATCGTCGCGGCGCCGGTCATCGAAAGACAGACCTCGCTGCCCTCGTCAAATCGCTCGGCCGCCATGGAATCGACCTGAAGCTCCATCTCGCCGCAGCGGACCAGATAGGTCATGTCGTGGCCCTTGAACTCTGCGGCCAGGATGCGCCCGGTCGGGACCTCGCCCGGGGCGGGGCGGCGGATGCGGATCGTCTCGGGCCGCAGGCCCAGCGTGACGGGCCCTTCGACCGCCGCCCCCTGCCCCTCGCCCCGCCCCGCCAGCGGCAACTCGCCCAGAGCCGTCCTCGCCACCCCGCCCGAGACGAGCGCCGCCACAAGGTTGGTGCGCCCCAGGAAGCCCGCGACGAAGGCGTTGGCGGGGCGGTCGTAGACCTCGCGCGCCGGGCCCTGCTGCATCACCCGGCCCCGGTCCATGACCACCAGCCGGTCGGCGAAGCTCAGCGCCTCTTCCTGATCATGCGTCACCAGCAAGATGGCCGCGCCCGAGGCCTTCAGAAGCTGGCGGATCTCGCGCCGGGTGGCGCCGCGCAGCGCGGCGTCGAGGTTCGAGAACGGCTCGTCCAGAAGGATCAGCCCCGGCCCGGCGGCAAAGCTGCGCGCCAGCGCCACCCGCTGCTGCTGCCCGCCCGACAACTCGTCCGGATAGCGGGTGCCGAAACCGCTTAAGCCCACCATCTCAAGATGCCGCGCCACCGTCGCGGGCGATCTGTCGCGGGCGCCGAACAGGATGTTTTCGGCCACGGTCATATGCGGGAAAAGCGCGTAATCCTGAAACACCATGCCGATGCCGCGCGCCTCGGGCGGGGTCGGGGCCACATCGCGGCCAAGCAGCTCGATCCGGCCGCGGTCGGGCGTCTCGAACCCCGCGATCAGGCGCAGCGTCGTGGTCTTGCCGCAGCCCGAGGGCCCGATCAGCGCCACGATCTCGCCCGCGCCGATGTCGAGGGACAGGTCGTCCACCGCCGGGGGCGCATCCGCCGCGAAACGGCGCGAGAGGTTGCGAAGGCGCAAAAGCGGGACATCGGTCATGTCGGTCGGCCCTGGCTGGGGGAAGGCGTGGAGCGGGCCTCGTATTTCAGGATCAGGCCCACGAAAAGGCTTGCGAACAGGATGACGCTCAGCGCATAGGGCGCGGCTTCGCGCATCATGCCCTCGGCGGTGCGGGCGAAGACGTTCATCGACAAGGTGGTATAGCCGGTCGGCGCCAGCAAAAGGGTGATCGGCAGTTCCTTCACCACCATGATGAAGACCAGAAGCGCCCCGGCCAGCATCGGGCGGCGCAGGCGCGGCAGCACGACCGCCAGAAAGGCGCGCGAAGGCGTCGCGCCAAGCGCGCGGGCGGCCTCTTCCTGGCGGGTGCCGATCTGCATCAGCGCCAGCCGGATCGGCCCGAAGGCCAAAACCAGAAAGCTCATGGTGCAGGCAAAGACCAGGACCAGCCAGCTTTGGTAAAGCGCGGGCGCCACCTGCAGGACGAACATCACCATGGCCAGCGCGAAGGCCAGGGAGGGCGTCGCATAGCCCATATAGGCCAGCCGGTCGACCAGCGCGGACAGCGGCCCGGGCCAGCGCAGGACCAGCACCGTCACCGGCAGCGCCAGTGCCACCGCCAGCGCCGCGACGGGCCCGGCGACGCCCGCGGTCCGCAGCGCGCTGCGGCCCAGTTGCCCCCAGTCCATCGCCGGAAGGCCAAGCCGCATCCAGTGCCCCAGCACCAGAAGCGGCAACCCGACCGAGGCCAGCACGACCATTGCGATCCCCGCCCGGACGGGCCAGCGCCAGCGGCCAAGCGCCACCGGCCGCGCCGCCCGCGCAACCCCGGTCCCGGTGCGCGCGAAACGGCGGTTGCGGGTCACCGCACGCTGGCCCAGCAGCGCGGTGACGGTCAGCGCCAGCAGCATCAGCGACAGCCAGGCGGCATAGGTGCGGTCGAAGGCGCCGCTGTATTGGGTGTAGATCGCGAAGCTGAACACCTCGTAGCGCATCAGGGCGATGGCGCCGAAATCGCCGATCACATAAAGCCCGACGATCAACCAGCTTGCCACCAGCGCGGGCCAAAGCTGCGGCAGCACGATATGGCGAAACACCCGCAGGCGGGACTGGCCCAGGCTTTGCGCGCTTTCCTCCAGCGCGGGATCCATGCCCAGGAAGGCCGCGCGCAGGTTCAGGAACAGATAGGGAAAGGTGTAGAGCGCCAGCGCCAGCCCCGCCCCCCAAAGCCCGTGCAGCGGCGGCAGCGACAGGCCGAACCACTGGCGCGCAAAGCCGTAATAGCCCGAAAGCCCCAGCAGCGCATAGGCCATCACATAGCCCGGGATCGCCAGCGGCAGCGCCATCAGGAACGAGACCACGCCCCGGTGCCGCAGGTCGCTGCGCGTCACCAGCCAGGCCATCGGCAGCGCGATCAGCGTGCCGATCCCCAGGACCACCGCCACCAGCTTGAGCGTATTGCCGAAGAGCCACAGGTTGCGCGGCCGGAACACGATGGCGGCCAGCTCCGAGGGCTCGGCATCGAAGGCGCGCAGCACCAGATAGGCCGCGGGCAGGCAGGTGCCGATGCCCACGACCAGCGCGGGCAGCAAAAGCACGAAGGGAGGGCGGGACCCGCGCCCCGCTCTCCCCCATGACATCGGGCCTGGCATCGCCCGGGTCAGAGCAGCCCGACCTCACGCAGCAGCGCGAGCGTGCCCTCCAGATCGCCGATCTGGTTCAGGTCGACGCGCGGGCTGACCTCGTTCACCTTTTCCAGCGATTCGAGCGTGCCATGCGGGATCACGCCCTCGATCACCGGATATTCGTAGCCTTGCAGGGTGATGAACTGCTGGGCGACCGGCGAGAGCAGGAAGTCGAGGAAGGCCTGGGCCGCTTCCTTGTTGTCCGAGACCTCGACGATGCCCGCGCCCGCCGACAGCACGAGATTGCCGATGTCGCCGTCGGCGAAGGGGGTCTGGCCCACCGGGAACTCGGGGTCGGGGCCGGTGTAGCGGCCAAGGTAGTAGTTGTTCACCAGGCCGAAATCGACCTCGCCATTGGCGATGGCGTCGATCTGGGTGCCGTTGTTGCGATAGACCTTGGCGTCGTTGGCGATCATCGCCTCAAGCCAGGCCTTGGCCGCCTCTTCGCCCTCGGCGACGCGGAAGGCGGTGACGAAGGCCTGGAACGAGCCATTGGTCGGCGCCCAGGAGACGCGGCCGCGATAGGCCTCGTCGGTCAGGTCGAGGATCGAGGCGGGCAGCGCATCTTCGGCCACGCGCTCGGTCGAATAGACCAGGACGCGGGTCCGGCCCGAGGTCGCCACCCATTTGTTGGCGTCGGATCTGAACACGTCGATGACCGCGCCGTTCACCTCGGCCGGAAGCTCGGCGAAAGAGGCCGCAAGCGCGCCAAGCGCCCCGGCATCCTGGGCCCAGAACACGTCGGCGGGGGTGTTCGCCCCCTCTTCCAGCAGAAGCGTCGCAAGCTCGGAGGTGCCGCCGTAGCGCACTTCGGCATCGATGCCGGTGGTGGCCTCGAACTGCGCCACCAGCGGCCCGATCAGCGCCTCGCCACGACCGGAATAGATCGTCAGCGTCTCGGCCGAAGCCATGGATGCCGCGCCGAGCGCCAGCCCAAACGTCACGCCGACACCAGCCAGGAAAGTCTTCTTCATGCGATATCCTCCCGCATATTGCCGACCGCTGCGCGCGGGCCGCCCGGGCCCGGCGCATCGGCGGCGGTTTCTTGCGACGACGGCTGTTTGGCTGGGCCCGCATGCCTTGGAGAAGCGGCGGGATGGCTGGCGATCGCGGCGGGGGCTCCCGTCCGGCGGATCGACCGATCGCAACAGGAGGGACGATAGTCGACAAAATCCTTCGGCAAAACGCGCCTAGGACCATTGCGACCCGGCATAGGCCCAAAGGCCTAAGGCTCAGGCGCGGGAATGATCCGCCGCGCGGCGGACCAGCGCCGCCTCGGTCCGGTTGCGCACCTGAAGCTTCTGCAGAATGCGCGAGACGTGATGCTTGACGGTCTTTTCCTGCATGTCGCCCCTGAGCGCGATCTCCTTGTTGGAAAAGCCCGCCGCCAGCCAGCCCAGCACCTCATGCTCGCGTTGGGTCAGCAGCGCCATCAGATCGGTGTGCGCGGCGACAGGCCCGGATTTCGGCTCCTCCCCCTGTGGCCGCCGGGTCAGGATGCGGGCGGCAAGCGTCGGGTCGACATAGCCCTCGCCCCGGTGGATGTCGCGCAAGGCATCGAGCAGCGCGCGAGAGCCGAGGCCCTTGAGCAGATAACCCTTCGCCCCGGCCTTGAGCGCCTCGACCGCCTCGTCGGGATCCTGCGAGGCGGTCAGGATCGCCACGGAGGCCAGGGGCCATTCGCGCAGGATGGCGCAAAGCGCCGCCCGCCCGCCCCCCGGTATCGAAAGATCCAGCAGCACCAGATCGGGCCGCAGCGCCAGCGCGGCGGCCAGCGCCTCATCGGCATTGGTCGCCTCGCCGCAGATCTCGAAATCCCCGGCATCGCGCAGCGCAAGCGCCAGCCCGTTGCGAAAGATCGGATGATCGTCGGCGATCAGAATACGGATCATTCGCTCCCCTCCCCCCTTTTGCCTTCCGGCTTCCTTCCCGGCGCCTTACCTGTCGGCGCCCTCCTCGCCGGCGTCCAGCGGCAGCCAGATCGACAGATCGGTCCCCTCGCCCGGCTTCGAACGCAGTTCGAACCGCCCCTTCAGCCCGGCCACCCGCTCGCGCAATCCGGGCAGGCCCAGTCCCTCGGACACATTCCCGGTGTCGAAACCGGGGCCGTCGTCGCGCACCCGGGCCATCAGGCCGCCGTCCTGCGGCCGAAGCACGACCCGGGGCGGCACGCCGGGCGCGTGATGCATGGAATTGTTCAGCGCCTCTTGCAAAAACCTGTAGAGACAAGTCTTCGCCGCAAGCGAAAGATCCGGCAGATCGCCGTCGATGACAAGGCCGACGCGATTGTTCGCGCGATCCTCATGCGCGAGGGCCAGGCGCCGGGCGATCTGCGCCACCGACAGGTTCTCCAGTTCCGGGACCGCAAAGCCCTGGCAGATATTGCGGATTTCCCGAAGCGCCTCGTTCACCGCACCCTGGACCTGCTGGTGGCGCGCATCGCCCGACCCGTCCAGCCGCAGGGCCGCGAAGGCCAGGTGCTGCGCGGGCCCGTCGTGCAGCTCGGCCGAGATCCGCCGCAGGTTGCGCTCATGCACGGTCGCGATCCGCCGGTTGGCCTGATCGACCCGTTCGGACAATTCGCGGTTGCGCGCAAGCAGCGCCGACAGGCGGCGGATCTGCGCGTCCAGCGCCCGGCGCTGCCGCAAGATGGTGCGGCTGCCGCGCGAGAACAGCACGAAGAACGCCGAGCACATCGCCAGCGACACCGCGCCGACCACCAGCCAGACCTTGCGCCGCGCCGCAGCGAGATTGGCGCCCAGCGTCTCGACGCCGGTATAGAATTCCGCCACCGCGATGACCTCGCCGGTGCGGGACGAGCGCAGGGGGCTGTAGATCTCCAGCAGCGCCAGGTCTTCGGGGATGCGGTCCGCATCCTCGT
Source organism: Pseudogemmobacter sonorensis (assembly GCF_042762395.1). Classification (NCBI taxonomy): domain Bacteria; kingdom Pseudomonadati; phylum Pseudomonadota; class Alphaproteobacteria; order Rhodobacterales; family Paracoccaceae; genus Pseudogemmobacter; species Pseudogemmobacter sonorensis. The sequence continues at coordinate 66,970 of NZ_JBEFZE010000015.1, read as the reverse complement.
CATGCGAGGCGCGGCTGATACCCGCATGGACGCCCCCCGCGATGGCCTCGGACAGGCCGACGTTCAGCGCGAAGCGGCGCCCGACGATGGCCGGATCGTCGCTGTAGAGGATCTCGCCCTCGCGGCTCCACAGCTTGAAGCGGTAGATCTCGTCGCGCAACGCGCCGCGCCCGAGGATCTCCTCCAGCCTGCCGCGCCCCTCGGGCGACAATCCGGCCCCGGTATCCAGTTCCTGCGCCGCCGGTGCGATCATCGCATCGACATAAAGGGCGGTGACCGCCCCCGAATTGCCGATCACCACATGTTCGATCTCGCGCCTGACCCAAAGGCCGATCACGATCATGCCGCCCGCGACCACGATCGCGGCCAGCAGCATGAACTGCCTGCGCAGGCTGATCCGCGGTTCCTGCGGATGATCCAGAAGGCCTTGGTCGCGTCCAGGCATGGCGGGTCCGGGCATGAGGGGGCTGAGGCGGGGCTTGGCAAGGGTCAGGGGCCGGGCCCATCGCTTTTGCGTGATGAACGGGGGGCTGGCAAGCCGTCGCCTCGCCGAGGCCTCCACTTGGGTCGGGGAAGTGCAAGGCCGCCGACCCGGTCCGCCCCCCCAACGGCGCATCGAGACCGGCCGACGCCCAGCCCGCCGACGCTCAGTCCGCCGACGCTCGGTCCCGGGCCTGGGTCAGCGCCGCCAGCCATTCACGCAGCGCCGCATCCAGCGGCGCGCGCAGGGCGGGCGGCAGCGCGGCGATCAGCCGGTGCTGGTTGGCGACATGTTCGCCCACCACCCGGTCGACCAGCGCGAGCCCCTGCGGCGTCAGCGTGATCACCAGCCCCCGCCCGTCCTCGGGGTTCGGCCCGCGCTGGACCAGCCCCGCCGCCTCCAGCCGGTCGAGCCGGTTGGTCATCGTGCCCGAGGTGACCATCGTCCAGCCGATCAGGGCCGAGGGCGTCAGCCGATAGGGCGCCCCCGCCCGGCGCAGCGTCGCCAGCACGTCGAAACCGGCCGAGGTCAGGCCATGGGCGGCATGCAGCCGCGCCGTCTCATCCGCCAGCAGGTCCGACAGCCGCTTCAGCCGACCCAGAACCCCCATCGGCCCGGTATCGAGGTCCGGCCGCTCGCGCGCCCATTGCGCCAGGATCTGGTCGACATGGTCCATGGCCGCTTGGTATCGCACTTTATCTTGACGTCAAGTCATATCGAAAATATCTCGGCATCAAGACAGTCAGGGAATCCCATGTCCAGATCCACCGATCTCGGCCTTGCCGCGCTGGCGCCGGTCATCTGGGGCACGACCTATGTCGTGACCACCCAGATGCTGCCACCCGGCTATCCGCTGACCGCCGCACTGCTGCGCGCCCTGCCCGCGGGGCTTTTGCTGCTGGCGGTGACGCGGGTCCTGCCCCCCCGGGCCTGGCTGGGGCGGCTGGCGGTTCTGGGCGCGCTGAACTTCACGCTGTTCTGGGCGGCGCTGTTCGTCGCGGCCTATCGCCTGCCCGGGGGCGTTGCGGCCACGCTTGGCGCCGTCCAGCCGCTGGTCGTTCTGGGGCTGGCGCGGCTGGTGCTGGGCACGGCGCTGACGCCCGCGCGGCTGATCGCGGCCTGCGCCGGGCTTTGCGGCGTCGCGGCCCTGGTGCTGGGCCCCGAGGCGCGGCTCGACCCCCTCGGCGCGGGGGCGGCGCTGGCGGGCGCGCTGTCGATGGGGCTTGGCACGGTGCTGACCCGCAGATGGCAGCCGCCGGTCCCCGCGCTGCCCTTCACAGCCTGGCAGTTGACCGCCGGAGGGCTGCTCCTGCTGCCGCTGGCGCTGGTTTTCGAGCCCGCGCTGCCCGCGCCGGACGCCGCCAGCATCGGCGGTTTCCTCTGGCTGGGGCTTGCCGGCGCGGCGCTCAGCTATTTCCTGTGGTTTCGCGGCATCGCGCGGCTTGGCCCCGAGACGGTCACCGGGCTGAGCTTTCTCAGCCCGCTCACCGCGGTCCTGCTGGGCTGGCTGGTGCGGGCCGAGACGCTTTCGCCCCTTCAGCTTCTGGGCGCGGCGGTGGTGCTGGGCAGCGTGTTCCTTGGCGTGCGCGCGGGACCGGGCGGCCAGCCCGCGCCTAACCCGCGTTGAAGCCCCGGAACACCAGATAGCTGCGCGCGATGGCGCTTTCGAGATGGTCCCGGCCCGAGCGCGGGATCGTCGCGGGCGGCCGCAGCGAAAGGCCCGCCCGCTCCAGCCCGCTGCGGCACTGCCGGGCGAGCGGGGCGATCTCCTCTCCCGCCGCCTCGGGCCGCGCGAGCGATTCGACCAGCGCGATCTCGGCGGCATCCAGCAGGCCCCAGCCGGCGCCCTCGCCCAAGAAACAGGGCTCGGGTCCAAAGCGGCGGAACACCGCGAAAAGCGCCTCCAGCAGGCCATGCAGGCTGTCGTGGCGCAGCAGCAGGGCCAATTGGCGCTCGGCGATCTCGGGGATCGGATCCAGGCCCTTCCAGTCGCGATAAAGCGCGACGACCAGCGCCTCGCCCTCGTCGAGGTCGAAAAAGCCAAGCGGCGGATGCTGGGGAAAATGTTCATGCGTCACGGGACTACCCCTTTGTCTGAACCTTGTCTGAACAGGTTGGGTGGCAGATCGCGCGACCGGATGGCGCCACATTGGCACAGAATTTCCAGCATCGCATCACCCGAACGCCCGAGGGCGGCAAGAAAGCCTGAGCGGCACGGGCAAGGCCCCCGGACGCGCATGGCGGATCGCCCCGCGGTCGCGGCGCGGCCGGGAGGCGCACGGGCGGTAACGCGATCTTGCGCGTGACAATCCCCGCCGACCCGCAGAAAATGCGGGCAGGAGACGACCGGAAGGGCCCTGCCCGACCCCAATCGCCCCACCTCAATCGCACCATCCGAAACACTCCCGAAACCGGAAGACTCCCGAAACCGAAAGGCCAGAAGATGAGCAACCGCCCCGCTCCCCGCAGCTTCGAGGTGCTGTCGACCGGCATGGTGACGCCGAACATGCGGCGCGTCTCGATCGGCGGCGCCGCGCTCGCGGACTTTCCCGCCGCGCAGGACGGCGGCTATCTGAAGCTGCGGATCCCCGGCGCCACGCCGCAGGGCAAGGCCTTCGTGCGCACCTATACGATCATCCGCCAGACCGCCGATGCGCTGGACATCGACTTCGCGCTGCATGGCGGCGATGGCGATGGCGGCGGCGGGCCCGCCGCGTCCTGGGCGCTGGCCGCCCGCCCCGGCGACCGGATCGAGGCGGGCGGGCCGGGCCCCGCGAAACGGCTTGCGCCCGGGGCGGACTGGTATCTGCTGGCGGGCGACATGACCGCGCTGCCCGCGATCACGGTCAATCTCGCCGATCTGCCTGGGGACGCGGTCGGCCATGCCCTCATCGAGGTGCAGACCGAGGCCGACCGCCAGGACCTGCCCCTCCCCGAGGGGGTGTCGGTCGAATGGCTGATCAACCCCGAACCCGGCCATCACCCCGAACTTTTCGAACGGGCGCTCCGCGCGCTGCCCTGGCGCGAGGGCCGGGTCCAGGCCTGGTGCGCGACCGAATTCGAGGCGATGCGCCGGGCCCGGCAATATCTGAGGGCCGAGCGCGGCCTGACGCCCGAGCAGCTCTATATCTCCAGCTACTGGAAGCTGGGACTGGTCGAGGATGAGCACCGCGAGGTGAAACGCGCCGATTCGATGGCGGCCCCCGCCTGACGATCCCGCGCCCCGAAAGCCGGGGCATGCGGCCCGCCGCGCGGATCGGAGACGGCCCGGGTGGCGGCGTCTCGGTCCAGGCGGCGGTCAGGCGGAAGCGAAGGGAAAGCACCCCGGGCGACTGTCAAGGAAAGCCGCCCCGAAAGGCCGCATCGCAAGGCGCGGCGCCGGTCCGAAGACCGCCCGGCCTTGCCGCGCCCTGCAATTCCGGCCCGCCGCCCCGCAAGACCCGATCCGGGCGCAAGGGAATGACGGTGCTGGCTTGTCCAGCCGGTGGCGCATTTGCTATTCAGTCCCCATCCCGGCCGCCCCCCTGTTTCCGGCATATCTGGAAGAGCCCGTTGGATCTGAAGCAGTTCGAAGCCTTCGCGGCCGTCATCTCGACTGGATCCATCACCGCCGCCGCGCGCAAGCCGGAACGGTCGTGACCGGCGATCACCCGGCTGATCCGCGAGCTTGAGGCCCCCCTGCGCCAGGACCTGTTCCAGCGCAGCGGCCCCCGGTGTGTCGCCGCAGGAAAGCGGATTGCCTTCTACCGCCGGATCGAACCCGCGCTGCAACGGCTGCGCGAGGCCCGTATCTCGGTCGGGAACCGCGGCGCGAAGGGGCCGACGCTGCGGATCGCGGGCGACCTACAAGCTGGCGTCGAGCCCGCTGCCCGCCGCGCTGGCGCAATGGAACCGCCCCGACGTTCCTGTCTGCATCCAGGGCCACCCCGAGGTGGAGGTGCAACGGGTGCAGAACGGGCTGGTCGACATCGGCCTCAGCAGCCTGCCGCTGGAACACCAGGGGCTGAGGACCCACCGGCCGGGCGAGGGGCCGCGCCTCGTGGCATTTCACGCCAACGATCCGCTGGTCCGCCGCGACCGCATCGCGCTGTCGGACTTTATCGCGCTGTCGGACTTTCGCGGGCGCAGGATGATCCTGTCGGCCAATCCCCACCGCATGCCGGACGCGCTGAAGGAGCTGATCGAAATGGACCATTCCTGCGAGCTGGCACCGATCGAGACCAATGTCGCAGTCGCGCCGCTGATGTCGGTGCGGGCCGGGCTGGGCGTGGCCATCGCCCATCCGACCATCGCGGGCAGCATACCGCTTCCCGGAGCCATCCCGCGCCCGCTGGAACTGGCGCTGCCCCATACGTTCGGCGCGATCACGCCCCCCGGGGGGGCCATACCATGCCGCATATCCCGGATCTCGTTCAGGTGATGGCCGATACCGCATTGCGGATCGTGCCGGGCTTCCGCCTGCACGAGGCGCTGCATCGCGCCCGCCTCCTGCGGCATGCCTGAGGCGCCTCAGGCGACCGACGCCAGATCTCGGATATATTCGGCCATCGCCGCATTCCCGGCGGCCAGCCGGTCCAGCCGTTCGACGATCCGTCCATGCCGCACGACGATGATCCGGTCCGAGAAATTATCGACCACGGCCAGGTCCTGCGAGATGAACAGAAGCGACAGGTCCAGTTCCCGCTTCAGGTCGGCCAGCAGGTTCAGCACCTTGGCCTGGACCGAAACGCCCAGCGCCGCGACCGGCTCGTCGCAGACCAGAGGCCCGGGCCGCAGGATCGGGGCGCCGACGATCGCAAGGCGCTGCCGCTGCCCACCCGAGCATTCATGCGGCGAGCGGGACAGGCTGCCCGAAGGAAGCCGCAACTGATCCATCGCCTCGACCATCCGGGCCCGCCGCGCGCCTCGGCCCGAGACGCCGTGCAGGCCAGCATGTCGCCGATGCCCTGGCGGGGGTTCAGGCTGGCGAAAGGGTCCCGGAAATCCATCTGGATATCGCGCCGGACCGGGCGAAGCCGCCGCTCGGACAGCCGGGTCAGGTCCCGGCCGTCGAAGACGATCCGGCCCCGCTGCACCGGCAAAAGCCGCAGGATGGCCGGGGACAGCGTGGATTTTCCGCTGCCGGATTCGCCGACCAGCGCCACCACCTCGCCCCGGGCAAGGCGCAGGTCCAGCCGCGACACGGCCGGGGCGGCGGATCCGGCATGGCGGACGCTCAGGCCCAGAAGGTCAAGCAATGCGGGATCGCCCGCGGTCATTTCCGTCCTCCGTGCCGCAATCTGGGGCTCAGCGCATCGTTCAGCCCATCGCCCGGCAGGTTGAAGGCCAGCACCGTCAGCACGATGGCCAGCCCCGGGATCGCGGTAAGGAACCATTCCCCCGCACATGGTCGCGGCCGATGCCGATCATGTCGCCCCAGGTCATCGCATTGGGATCGCCCTGCCCCATGAAGGACAGGGTCGATTCCATCAGCACCGCCGAAGCGATGGTGATCGAGGCCGCCATGATCAGGGGCGGCAGCGCGTTGGGCAGGATCCCGCGCTGCAAGACATCAACCGGGCCGAAGCCCGGGGCCGGGGCGGCGGCGCCGAGACAAGAAGGATGCCCAGAAGCACCATATCTTCCCGCGCCAGAACCGCCTCATAGGCCAGTCAGCCCGGGCCCGGCCAGGTATAGACCGCCTCGACCACCACCGCCCCGCCAAGGATGCCCGCGGATGGCTGCCCGCAAAGGTGGTGATCGGGATCAGGGCGTTGCGCAGCACATGGCGGCGGATCACACGGCCGGGGCGCAGCGCCTTGGCGCGCGCGGTGCGAACATGGTCCCGTCCCCCGGCCTCGAGCACGGCGGCGCTGGTCAGGCGGGCGTAGATCGCGGTGAAGCAAAGCGCCAGCGAGGCGGCGGGCCACCAGATAGAGCAGCCAGACCAACCCCCTCAGGCCCACGCCCGCAGTCCCCGCGTCTCAGGGCGGCAACCAGCCCAGCCGGACCGAGAAGAAGATGAGCATCAGCCCGATCCAGAAGGTCGGCACCGAACAGAACAGCAGCGACACGATCGACAGCAGCCGGTCCGGCCAGCGCCCCGCCGACAGCGCCATGACCGTGCCCGACACCAGCCCAGGCAGCAGCGCGATCGCGATGGCCATCGCCATCAGGATCACCGTCGCGGGCAGGCCCGGCTGGCGCGCGCCTATAACTTCGAACTGCCCCGCGAGACGCGCGGCGGCGGCCTGGGCCGGATGTTCGGCACCGGAAGGCAAGCGCCAGCCCCGGCCGGGAAACCCGCCTCTGCCAATCCCGCGCCCGCGCCGGAAACGCCCGCCCGGCCACCGCAGCCGCGCCCTGCCCCGCCCCCGCCCCCGGCCCCCGCGCGATCCGAACGCCGCGCCCTATGCCAGGCTGCGCAACATCCAGAAATCCCACGGCGAAAGGGTCGTGCTCGACGGCATCGACCTGGACGTGGCCGGGGGCGAGGTGGTGGTCCTGCTCGGGCCCGGCGGATCGGGGAAATCGACGCTGCTGGGCATGGTAAACCACCTCGAATCCGTCGATTGGGGCGATATCGCCGTCTGCGGCAGGCGCGTTGGCTACCACGAGATCCCGGGCGGGATTGTCCCCGCCGCCAATCTGGCCAAGGCCCGGGCCGATGCGCGGATCGGCATGGTGTTCCAGCATTTCAACCTGTTCAACCATATGACCGCGCTGGAAAACATCATGGAGGCGCCGGTCCAGGTCTTCGGCTTTGGCCGGGCCGAGGCCGAAGCGCGGGCACGGGGGCTTCTGGCCATGGTGGGCCTGCAAGACCATGCCGACCACCTGCCCTACCGGCCATCGCCCGCGCCCTTGCGATCGAGCCGAGGCTGATGCTTTTCGACGAGCCGACCTCGGCGCTCGACCCCGAGCTGGTGGGCGAGGTGCTTGGCGTCATGCGCTGCCTGGCCGAAGGCGGCATGACCATGATCGTCGTCACCCATAAGATCCGCTTTGCCCGCGATGTCGCCGACCGGGTGGTCTTCATGGATGGCGGACGGGAGGTCGAACAGGGCCCGCCCGCGCAGGTCATCGACAATCCCGAACAGGAACGAACCCGCCGCTTCCTTCGCCTCGTGGACGGCGAATCGTGAGCGGCGAATCGTGAACGGCAAGACCCTTTGACGGCCATGCGCGCCGCCGCTTCCAAACAGCAGACTGGAGAGAACCAAATGTCCGGGCCCACCATCCTCGGTCGACACGAGAACCTTGTCGCGGCCGAACGCGCCGGGATCGCCGACGCCTATGCCATGCTTCGCGGCGGCGTCCTGGGCAACAACGCCTTTCCCGAGAGCATGGAGTTCGTGTTCAGCCATGGCCCGGACAGCCGGTTCCGGGACAGTTCGGGCAACGAATACATCGTTTACGTCCTGGGCTCGTATGCGTCCGGGGGCTGCACTGATGTCAGTTCTTGACGGGATTTCCGGGTTTCCAGTTCCACGGCAGGAGGTCGTCGAGCCGGTTGACGGGATGGCCGTCGATCATGCGCTGGAGGATGTCCGCGAGCCAGGCGTAGGGCTCGACCTCGTTCAGTTTCGCGGTCTCGACCAGCGAGCAGATGACGGCCCAACGATGGCCGCCGCCATCGCTGCCCGCGAAGAGATGGTTCTTCCGGCCGAGTGCGACCGGGCGGATTGCTCGCTCGACCGGGTTGGTGTCGAGCTCGACCCTGCCGTCGTTCAGGAACCGGGTCAGCCCCTCCCACCGCGACAGGGCATATCGGATCGCATCCGCCAGGCTGCTGCGTCCGGGAATCTGCGGCAACTGCCGGTCGAACCACAGGCGGAGATCATCGACCAGCGGCCTGGAACGCTGTCGGCGTTTGGCCAGACGGAAGGGCGGTGGCTGGCCGCGGATATCGGCCTCGACGAGATAGATGTCGCGGATGCGGCGCAGCGCCTCTTCCGCGATGGGCGATCCGGTGGACTGGAACACGTCGTAGAACTTGCGCCGGGTATGCGCCCAGCAGGCGGCGAGCCTGATGTTTCCGGCCTTCGTCAGCGTCTCGAAGCCAGCGTAACCATCGACATGAAGAATACCCTTGTAGGACGCCAGGTGCCCGGCGGGACGTTCGGCCTTGCGATCAGGCGCGAACATATAGATGGCGGCCGGAGGTTCGGCCCCGTTCCAGCCGCGCTGCTCGCGGGCATAGACCCACAGCCTGCCGGTTTTCGTGCGGCCGCGCCCCGGATCGAGCACCGGCACCGGCGTGTCGTCGGCAAAGAGATGGTCGGAGGCGAGCAGGTTCTTCGCCAGCCTTTCGTGCAGGGCCTCCAGCCACCAGCAGGCGCCGCCGACCCATCCGGCAAGCGTGGACCGTGCCAGATCGACGCCATGCCGGGCGAAGATTTGCGACTGCCGGTAGAGCGGGGTGTGGTCGCAATATTTGCTGACCAGCACCTGTGCGAGCAGCGCGGGCGTCGCCAGCCCGCCGGCGATCACCCGCTCGGGTGCGGGATGCTGATGCAGCGTGCCGCAGGTCCGGCAGGTGTATTTGGGACGGCGCGTGCGGATCACCCGGACCCGTGCCGGAATCCAGTCCAGCATCTCGCTGACGCTCTCGCCGGCGGGTTGCAAAGCCTCGCCGCAGCAGGCGCAGATCGTGCTTTCCAGATCGAGGATCACCTCCTCCCGCGGCAGATGTTCGGGCAGCGGCCTGCGGTGAGGCTGCCGCTCGACGGAGGGCCTGGTGGCGACAGGCGCGTCTTCCCGCAGCGCGGCAATATCCCCGTCGAGGTCTTCCAGCGCCAGTTCAAGCTGGTCGGCGTCCATGCGCTCGGACTTGCGGCCGAACTGCATGCGCTGAAGCTTTCTGATGATCTCCTGAAGGCGTCCGATCTCACCGTCGCGGGTCTCGACCGCCGCCGCCATGTCGCGCACGAGACGCTGCAAAAGCGCCGGATCCGAGGGGAGGTTTTCGAGGTCGATCCGCATAGTGAAGCCTACCACAAAAGCCCTTCGAACCGAAGGATTTTCGGTGGTTTCGGCGCGGATTCAGCCCGCCCGCGCGGGACGCCAGACCCGTTCCGGCGCGCGCCAGTCGATGCCCTCGATCAGCATGGCGAGCTGCGCCGGCGTCAGCGTGATCGACCCCTCGATCCCCGCCATCACCGGCCAGGCGAAGGCACCCTGATCGAGCCGCTTGGTGAACAGGCACAGCCCGTTCCCGTCCCAGAACAGGATCTTCAGCATCGAGGCCTTCTTGCCGCGGAAGGCGAACAGGTGCCCCGAGAACGGGTCCTGTTTCAGCACCGCCTGCACCAGCATCGCGAGCCCGTCGAGCCCCTTGCGCATGTCGGTGTAGCCGAGCGCCAGATGCACTTTCACGCCCGCCGGAACCATCATCATGACGCGGCCTCTCCGCTGCCGGCCTGTGCGCGGACCTCATCGGGATCGCTGCCTTCCGGTACGAAGACACGACGCCCGTCCGGCAGATCCACCGCCACCATCCCGTCGGGCGGCTGCACGAGGTTCTGCAACGCCAGCGCCGCCGGGATGTCGTCAGGCAGCACGACAGGCACAAGTCTGGCGCGCGTCTTCTGCGCCACGCCGAACTGCACGCGCCACCGGAACAGAAGCCCCGTGACGATCCCGTGCCGGCGCGCGACGGAGGATACGCTGACGCCGGGCTGGCCGCTTTCCAGCGCGATGGCGCGCTTTTCCGCGTCGCTGAAGAAGCGCCGGACAGGCTGCCGGTGCGCATCCGGATCGGTGTTCGACAGCTCTGTCAAGCCGCTTCCCAACGATCTTCCGTTAGCACTAGTGCCAACGACCGGCCGGGCGGAGGGATGAAGATGGGCGCGCCAGTCGATCTCCACCTCGCCGTCCTCCAGCCGGTCGCGCCAGATGCGCAGGCTTGTCGGCGACAGTTGCAGGGCTGCGGCGTACTCACGCACGCCCATTCCGCTCCAGTTCATCGCCTCGACATGCATCGACCAGAACGCCTGAACCCCGCGCCTGCGCAAATCCGTGCTCACCGCATAGCGCAGCCGGGCACGTTTCCGCAGCCGCTTCCCGCGCTCATCGAGACTTTCCTGGCGGCGCAATTCTGCCTGATATTCCGAATGTTTGCGTGCATCTTCCTCGCTGATCAGATGCTTCATCCACTTGTCGAACGTGCGCTTCGACAGCCCGTGGTGACGACAATATTCCGCACGGCTCAGCCCGCTCTGACGCCAGGCTTCGACATGCATCGACCAGTACGGACTGTGCGCCTTCTCCCAGGAACGTTTGCCAACCATCGGAGACCCTCCAATGTACGAAGGAACCCGACATGCCGCGATATTGCACCAGACAAAGGACGTGCGGAGACCGGACGGATACTTGGGCTCGGGCGCGCTTTTTCTGGGCCACAACCATCCGGTGATCCAGGCCGCGCTGGCCGACCAGCTCTCGCGCGGGAACCATTTCTTCAGCTATCTGAACGAACAGGCGTTAGAGCTGGCGCGCCGGCTGGTCCCGCTTCCGCCCTGCGCCGAGCGGATCCGCTTCACCACCTCGGGCTCGGAAGCCACCCTCAACGCGCTGCGCCTTGCCCGCGCCCATACCGGGCGCGACAAGATCCTGAAGTTCGAGGGCACCTGTCACGGCAACCACGACTATGCGCAGCACAGCACCTATCCGATGGCTTCGGTGAACTATCCGACGCCGCTGCCCGATACCGCGGGCATCCCAGAGGCAATCCGCGACCTGACACGCGAGTATGGCATCGTCATGATCATGGACAAGGTGGTGACGGGCCTGCGCTACGGGCTGGGAGGCGCAGGCCTATTTCGGCACCACCCCCGACCTTGCGACCTGCGGCAAGATCATCGGCGGCGGCCTGCCGGTCGGCGCGGTGGCCGGGCGTGCCGAAATCATGGACCAGGCCGATCCCCGCCGCAAACCCCGGGGCGAGACCTATGTCTATCAGAACGGCACGTTCAGGGCTATCCGCCAGGCTGCGCCGCCGCGCTTGCGACGCTGGAGGTGCTGGACCGGCCCGGCCTATACGAGGGCGTCTTCGCCACGGCGGACCGGCTGCGCGCCGGACTCCAGTCGGTTGTCGACAGCCACGGCATCGGCCTTCGCGTCTTCGGCGTGGGTCCAACGTGGCACATGGCCTTCGCCGAGAAACCCCCGGAAAACTGGCGGGAATTCATCGCGAGCGACCTGCGCGGGCTGGCCGCGCTTGAAGACGGGATGAATGCCGAGGGCATCTTCCTGCTGCCCGCGGCGCGGCGCTTCGTCTCGCTGGCCCATGACGAGGCGGATCTTGAGGCGACATTCGCCGCCATGGACCGCGCCTGCGCCAGGTTCCGCGCAAAGCGCCTCTGAGGTCTTCGCGCCGGATGCCCGCCCGGAGATTCCGGCGCGGGCGGGCCCCTGCCTGCAGGGCGGCCCGCGCCGGGGCCCGGGTTCAGCCCTCGATCCGCGCCAGATCGGCGACGCCCGAGCAGGTCTGGCGGATGCGCGACAGCAGGTTCAGCCGGTTGCGACGCACGATCTCATTGTCGCTGTTGACCTGGACGGCGGTGAAGAAGGCGTCGACCGGCCCGCGCAGGGCCGCCATCGCCGCCATCGCCGCCGCGAAATCGCCCGATGCCATCGCGGGTGCGATCCGCGCATCGGCCTGGTCGAGCGCGTCGAACAGCGCGCGCTCCTCTTCGGTCTCGGCGAATTTCGGATCGGCGCCGAAACTGTATTCCACGCCGTCCCGGGCCTCGGCCTGGGTCAGGATGTTGTTGGCGCGCTTGAAGCCCTGGATCAGGTTGGCGCCATCCTCGGTCTTCAGCACCTCGGCCAAAGCGGTGGCGCGCCGCACCAGAAGCGCCAGATCGTCGCTTCCCGGCAAGGCGAGGCAGGCGTCGATCACGTCATGGCGGACGCCCTGGTCGCGCAGAAAGACCTTGAGGCGGTCGTGGAAAAACGAAAGCAGGTCCGCCCCGGCCGACTGCCCGCCCTGATGCGCCCCGAACCCTTTCGCGAACAGATCCGACAGCCCGGCCCGCACCCCGTTCCCCAGCACCAGCCGGATCACCCCCAAGGCCGCGCGGCGTAAAGCGAAGGGGTCCTTCGACCCCGTGGGTTTCTCGTCGATGGCCCAGAACCCGGTCAGGGTATCGAGCTTGTCGGCCAGCGCCACCGCCACCGAGACCGGCGCCGAGGGCACCGCGTCGGACGGCCCCAGCGGCGAATAATGGTCGCGCGCGGCATCCGCCACCGCCTCGGCCTCGCCCGCGGCCAGGGCGTAATAGCGCCCCATCACGCCCTGCAATTCGGGAAATTCGCCCACCATGGCCGAGCGCAGGTCGAGTTTCGCGATCCCCGCCGCCCGCGCCGCCTGATCCGGGTCCGCCCCCACCAGCGGCGCGATTTCGCGCGCCAGCGCCGCGACCCGCCCGATCCGGTCGGCCTGGCTGCCCAACCGGCTCTGGAAGGTCACCGATTTCAGCCCCTCGGCCCAGTCGGCCATCCCCGCCTTCGCCACCCGCAGGTCGTTCTCCCAGAAAAACCGCGCATCCGAAAGCCGCGCCGCCAGCACCTTGAGATTGCCCTTCAGAATCGTCGCGCCATCGTCGGGCGTCTCGATGTTGGCGACGGTCACGAAGCCCTCGATCCGGCCGGACTTGGGATCGCGGGCCGAGAAGAACTTCTGATGCTCGCGCATGCTGGTCTGAAGCACCTCGGCGGGCAGGCCCAGGAACGCCTCGGGGATGCGGCCCAGAAGCGGCACCGGCCATTCGACCAGCCCGGCGACCTCGGCCAGAAGCCCGGCGTCCTCGACCAGATCCAGCCCGGCCGCGAAGGCGAGGTTGCGCGCCCCTTGGGTGATCGCGGCCTCGCGCTCGGCGCTGTCGAGCATGACCCTGGCCCGGCGCAGCCTTGCGGCGTAATCCTCGAAGGAGGTGACCGCGAAGGCCTCGGGCGCCATGAAGCGGTGGCCGCGCGTGCTTTCCCCGGCCTCGATCCCGTCGACCGAAAGCGGCACCACCTGCGCCCCCGCCTCGTCATGCAGGAGGCACAGGATCGAATGCAGCGGGCGAACCCAGCGCAGCGCGCCCGCGCCCCAGCGCATCGACTTGGGCCAGGGGAAGTTGCGGATCGCGCCCTCCAGCACCTCGGCCACGATCTGCGCCGCCGGACGGCCCGGGCGGGTCGCCACGGCGTAATAGACCCGGGCCTTCTTGTCGTCGCGGATCTCCAGATCTCCGAGCGCCAGCCCGGTCGAGCGCAGGAAGCCCTCGATCGCCTGCTGCGGCGCATCAAGGCGCGGCCCCTTGCGCTCATCGCGCGAGGGGCGGCTTTCCGCGCTCAGCCCCTCGATGGCCAGGACCAGGCGCCGGGGCGTCGAGAAGGCGCCCGCGCCCGCATAGGTCAGCCCCGCCTCGACCAGCCCGTCGGTGACCAGCCGGCGCAGCGAATCGCGCGCGGCGGCCTGCATCCGGGCGGGGATCTCTTCCGAGAAGAGTTCAATCAGCAGATCGGGCATCATTTCACCTCGTCGGGGGCGGAATTCTCGGGGTCCGGGCAGGGCGCCCGCATCGGGGCTTGCATCGGGATGGGCGTCAGGGCGTGCCGTCTTCGGGCGGGGGCGGGCAACCGGCGGGCAGCGCCTCACGCGCGTAAAGCGCCTTGCCGCAGGCGTTCATCTGGTGCCAGGCAAAGGCGCGGCCATCGGCCATCACCGCCACCACCCGGTCGATCCCGTAGCCGGGGCGGTGCTCGGACAGGAAGGCCAGCGCCTGGCCCCGGTCCAGCGCCGCGCCGATCCCGGCGGCGTCATAGCACGAAAACCACCCCGGTCCGTTCAAGGGCGTCGGCGCCTCGTAGAGCACATAGGTCTCGCTCAGCGTCGCCAGATCCAGCGGCAGGGTGAAACAGGCCCGGAACCGCAGGGGCGAGCTGTCGGCGTCAATGGCGCTGAGATCGTCGAAGATCACCGGCTCGGGCCGTTCGGCCCCCAGCGGCACCAGCCCGATCCCCTCGCCCGGCGGGAATTCCACCCGCTCGTAGAAGGCATGGACCTGCAGCCAGTAGACCAGCGCCCCGGCGATCACGCCCGTCAGCACCAGAGCCCCCGCCGCGATCTTTCCCGCATTCACGCCCGGCCCCCGTCGCCCGCTGCCTGGCCCGCCGCATCGGCGGCATCGCGCCCCGCCTCGGTCAGGCGGAAGGCGTCGGCGCATTTCTTCGCCAGCGCCCGGACGCGGCCGATATAGGCCTGACGCTCGGTGACCGAGATCACGCCCCGCGCATCCAGCAGGTTGAAGAGATGGCTCGCCTTGATGGTCTGGTCATAGGCGGGATGGGCCATGACGATGGTCTTGCCGGTCTTCGGATCCTGGGCCGGGAAGTCGAGCAATCGCTGGCATTCGGCCTCGGCATCCTCGAAATGGCGAAACAGCATCTCGACCGTGGCGCCGTCGAAATTGTGGCGCGAATATTCCTCTTCGGTCTGGCGGAAAACGTCGCCATAGCTGAGCGGGATCGGCGCGGACGGGTCGTTGAAGGGCATGTCCATCACATGATCGACCCCCATCACATACATCGCCAGCCGCTCCAGCCCATAGGTCAATTCGCCCGAGACCGGCTTGCAGTCATGGCCGCCGACCTGCTGGAAATAGGTGAACTGGCTGACCTCCATCCCGTCGCACCAGACCTCCCAGCCAAGGCCCCAGGCGCCCAAAGTCGGGCTTTCCCAGTCGTCCTCGACGAAGCGGATGTCATGGGTGGAAAGGTCGATCCCGATCGCGGCGAGGCTGCCCAGATACAGCGCCTGAAGGTCCGGCGGGCTGGGTTTGATGATCACCTGATACTGGTAGTAATGCTGCAGCCGGTTCGGATTCTCGCCATAGCGCCCGTCGGTCGGACGGCGCGAGGGCTGGACATAGGCCGCGGCCCAGGGCTTCGTCCCCAGCGAGCGCAGGGTCGTGGCCGGATGGAAGGTGCCAGCGCCGACCTCCATGTCATAGGGTTGCAGGATCGCGCAGCCCTTTTCGGCCCAATAGGCCTGAAGCCGCAGGATGATCTCCTGAAAGCTTTTCGGCGCGGCGCCCGAATGCCCGCCCGAATGTCCACCGGCTGTCGCCATCGTCCCGGTCCCCTGCCCTGGATTTTCGCGCGTCCTCCCTAGCCCCGGCCCCGGCCATGGTCAATCGCCCGGCCGTCGGTTTCGCGGTGGACAGGGTGGAGAGGGGGGGCTGCCCCCCGGATATTTTTGCATGATGATGTGTAACCAATT
The DNA here is from genome assembly GCF_042762395.1 of Pseudogemmobacter sonorensis. Taxonomy (NCBI): domain Bacteria; kingdom Pseudomonadati; phylum Pseudomonadota; class Alphaproteobacteria; order Rhodobacterales; family Paracoccaceae; genus Pseudogemmobacter; species Pseudogemmobacter sonorensis. The sequence goes on along the minus strand of NZ_JBEFZE010000015.1, from coordinate 51,236 downwards.
ATTCCGTCACCATTACCAAATCAGCCGTCATCCACCGTCTTCGGGTTTCTTTTGGCGTCGTCAGGTGTCGCTGCGTGTCATTGTCCGTCCGCGCCGCTGGATGGTGACCATTCTTCTGGCACCATTCGTAGAGGCTGGACCGGCTCATCCAGCGATCCGGCGGGAAGTTCGTGATGATCAGGGCAGTGATTTCGCCCGGCGTGTGGCATTGGATGCGTTCCAGAACGAATGCGCGCAACTCCGCATCCGCGTCCAGTCTGGCGATGCGCCTGGTCATCTGGCTGCCGCTTCGTGCAGGTATCGCCGCGCGGTTGTGCCGGTGACCCGGACGCGGCGGGCGATGGCGGCAAGGGAATGCCCTTCCCACGCCAGATGGGCAACCATCCACCGATTGCCGATGGGCGCCCGCGTCTTCATGCCGAGGCGCTCACGCAGCGTGCACGGCATCGAAGCCGATCAGTTGTGCGATCTCGCTCCGGGACGTCTTCTGGGTCTCGAAATCCCCGAAATACACCTCGGAGCCACCAAACCGGAGCAGGAATGTCAGGGTCATATCGACCCCCGACACGTCTATAAAAAAGGTGCAATATGGGCGGGCACACGAGGGCGCGGGCAAGCTGGTTCATCTGCGTAACCTCGGCAATGGTTGTCGAAGGAGCTGATGCCCCGGCCAAGGCCATGGAGAACCCGTCCGGGGCATCTTCCGCGAGGCCGGGCAAGCCTCGCGGGTATCAGGACCGGCCAGGGGCACACCCGGCCCGATTTCATTCGGTCAGCGCACTGGCCTTGGTGCCGAGTTGCGCACAGATCGCCGTGACATCGGGTGAAGATGTGGATGCGCTTTCCCTTGTGGGAAGAGTGCAGAAGCTGACGGGCCAATGAATATGGGCGTATGGGGCCGGGGAACTCGACAGGAACTTGTCGAAACCGCCGACATCCTGCATGCAGCCCCCCCGCTTGCGCCAGAGAGTGATTGATTGCATCCCTGAGCCGCGAGGCAACTGCTGCTACGGTTTCACCCTCGCTATCCGTAGCTGCGCGAGCTTTCAGAGAGTTCCAGAATGCTGAGCATGCCCGGATCGTCGCCTCCGGCCCAGCCGCAGGAGAATGCCATGCGAAAGAAGCCAAAGACGTTCGCGGCCTACTCAGGCAGGTAAGGTGTCAATCGTCATTGAATGGCGCCCCCTGATCGGGGGCCCAAAGTTCGGCTTCTGGCGCCCGGGTGAGCAGGCCGGTGGCGGCGTAGCTTTGCAACTGGCGCAGCCGACGGGGGCCTGCGTTTCGCAGGGCGTTCAGGCTCGTGTTTCGATACGCCGGCTGTCGTTTCCGGTCTCAACGTCGAGCCATCGCGGCGCCATCGGTTCGAGCCCGATGGCCAAGGGCCGTGATGGGTGCCCTTGAAGAAGGCGAAGGCCCTGTCGTGGGCGTCGAACATCGAAGCCCGCGCGGCGCCATCGCTCCGAGCCCGATGGCCGAGGCTCCTGCGTCGCACGAGGATCGGCCCGGACGAAGAACGTCCGGCTGCGGCACAGGCGAACATGGGCCGCCTTGATGGTGCGCGCCATCAATCACGACAACCTCGTGGCTCCAGTCGAACTGGCAGGCTTCGCCGCGCGCAAAGCGCAGGGGCGCGAAGGCGGCAGAAGCGCCGGGCCCCTGATTGCGCGCCCGGTTCGAGGCATTGCGGCGCACCGCGTCATATCCGCCCCCATAGCCGAGCCCGCTCGGTTCCTCGTCGATCTGTGCCAAGGACTGCCGCTCCCGGCTGGCCCGCGCGGCGTTGACCTCAAGCAGCCGGTTCAGCTCCCCCGCCCAGGCATCCGGCTTCGGGCGCGGCTGCACCGGCCGGGTACAGGTGAACGCGGTAAAATCCCGGCGCGGGTCACCTTCCGCACCCTTCGGCGCATCGCTCGAACCAGTGGCGCAATGCGCGTCGAGCTGCGACCGCTTCTGGCCGCGGCAGATCGTCTTGATCCCCCTGCCCTCGGTAAATGTAGCCGCCTGATCTTTGCGCCTCGCCGTCGGGCTCGAACCAATGGCGCCTTCAGCGGCTCGATCTCCACGATCAGCATCCCGCGATCGGCCTCCGACAACCATCAGAAGCACAATGGACCCAAACCACGGGCGGCGACGCCACCTCGGGACGCAGATCACCCCGGAAGCGGGGGCCTGGTTGCTGGGGCCTGGTTGCTGGCCCGTCAACAACTGCGCTGCGGTAACTTCCCCGGGAGCGGCGCGGCAAGGCCCGCGCGGGCTCTTGCCCTCTTGGGGCGCTTCGATAAAGGTAACCCGGATGTGAACAGCCGGACGGGCCCCTCGGACAACCGGATCCGCAGCACCCGCCGAAGCCAGGGACTTCGCCAGTATGATCTTTTTCCGCTCAAGCAAGGCCGCCTCGTGGTTTTCCGAAGGCCTTTCCGCCCTGGCGCCCGCAAGGACACACCTCCTTCCGGCGCTGCTTGCCCTGCTGCTCGCCCTGCTGCCGCAGAGCGGCCGGGCGCAGGAGCAGATCTGGATCCAGATCGAGGCGCGCAGCACCTTCCCGGAAGCCAGCGAGCGCGCCCGCGCCTATGCCCAGGTCTTCCCCGAGACCCGGGGCTTCGTGCTGCCCTCGGGCTGGCATGCCATCGTGCTCGGCCCCTATGGGGTGCTGGAGGGCGAGAGGGCGCTCGTCGCCCTGCGGCGCGAGAACATGATCCCGGCCGACAGCTATATCACCGACGGTCGGGAGTTCCGGACCGCGTTCTGGCCGCCCGGCGGCGCCCTGCCGGAAGCCGTTGCTACGACAGAGATCCTGCCCGAGGCCCTTCCAGAACCGGAAAGCGGCGCGGCAACCGCCGCCGCCCCGCCCGAACCCGAGCCCGCGCCCGCGCCCGAACCCGAGGAAACCCTGGCCGAGGCCCGCGCCTCGGAAGCCGCGCTCTCGCCCGAGGAAAAGCGCCTGCTCCAGACCGCGCTGCAATGGTTCGGCCATTACGCGGGCGGCATCGACGGCGCCTTCGGCCCCGGCACCCGCAATGCGATGACGCTCTGGCAGGAAAGCCTCGGGCTCGCGCCCACCGGGGTTCTGACCGCGCGCCAGCGCGCCACGCTGGTCGCCAATTACCAGCACGAATTCGCCGAATACGGCTTTGCCGCCATCGAAGAGCGCGAATCCGGGATCGACGTCACCCTGCCGCTCGCGCTGGTGGAATTCGACCGCTACGAGCCCCCCTTCGTGCATTACCGCGAAAAGGACGGCTCGGGGCTTTCGATCATGCTGATCTCGCAGCCCGGGGATGCGGCCAGCTTCTCGGGGCTTTACGACATCCTGCAATCGCTCGAAGCCATTCCCGCCAGCGGCGAGCGCCGCCTGGCCGAGCGCGAATTCTCGATCACCGGCCAGTCGGCCAGCCACGACAGCCGCGCCCGGGCCTTCTTCCAGAACGGGGTGATCAAGGGCTGGATCGTGCTTTCCGCGCCCGAACATGCACAGCGCAACCGCCGCGCCGTCGAAGTGCTGGAGCAAAGCTTCCGCCCCGTCGGCTCGACCGCGCTCGACCCCGGCCTCGTGCCGCTGTCCGATGCGGTGCGGCGCGGCCTGGTCGCGGGGCTTGAGGTCAAACGCCCGAAATCGGGCCGCTCGGGCTTCTATATCGGCGACCAGGGGCTGGTGCTGACCACCACCGCCGCGGTGGAAAGCTGCGCGCGCATCACGCTCGACCGCCAGGTCGAGGCCGGGATCGCCTTCGCCGACGCCGCCCTGGGCATCGCCGTGCTTCGCCCCGAAAAGGCGCTGGCCCCGCCGGTGGTGGCCGGTTTCGCGACCGATCTGCCCCCGGTCGGCGCCGAGATCAGCGTCGCGGGCTATTCCTATGCCGAGCGGCTGCCCTCGGCGGTGCAGACCTTCGGCACTTTCGAGGAGGCCGCCGGGCTGGAAGGTGAGCCGGGCCTGGCGCGGCTTTCGCTTTCGGCGCTGCCCGGCGATGCGGGCGGGCCGGTCATGAACGCCGCCGGGGGCGTGATCGGCATGCTGCTGCCCGAGGGCGCCGATGCGGGCCGGGTGCTGCCTCCGGGCGTGGCCTTCGCCGCGACCGCCGCCACGCTGACCCATGCGCTCGGCGCCGCCGGGATCGGCACCGGCGGCGCCGAGACCACCGGCGCGCTGCCGCCCGAGACCCTGACCCGCGCCGCCGCGGGCATGACCGTGCTGGTGTCCTGCTGGGAATAGGCGCGGCGAAGGGATGCGGCCGAGGCCCCTGCCCGGCCCCCACCGGAAGCCGGGCAGGGGCAGAGGGCCAAGCGAGAAAGCCAAGGCCGAGCCATCGCATGACGGCCCAGCCCCGCACCGGCCCGACCGCCACCGCCTGCACCCGGGTCGCCGAAAATCATCCCAAGCCCGCGCGAGCGCCCCTGCCAAGGCCTCCGCCACGGGTGGAAAAGCGCCCCGAAGAGAACCGCCCTCCAGAGGCAGACGCCCCCCGGGGGGGGAAGACCTCAACCGATGTGGTAAAGGCTCTGGAACAGCCGCGGATCGAGGCTCGCCTGCGCGAAGGTCGGGCCCTCGGTCAGCACGCTCACCGCATCGTGGCTGTGCAGGCTTTCCTGATGGCTCGCGATCACGCGGAAATCCCCGATCCTCGGCTCGGCGCGCAAAACCTCGCAGAAGGAACGCGCCGCATCCTCGACGAAGACCGGATTGGCGCCGTTCAACTCGGCGAAGGCCTGCTCGTCCTCGCGCTTGACCATGACCTGGGTCTCGGTCGCGACCCCCGACCGCGCCAGTTCGATCAGTTCCTCGAACCACAGCCGCTCCGCCCCCGCCAGCTCGACCGAGATCCGCGCGACCGACCGCTGCGAATGCGGCGTCGCCAACTGGCCCCGCACCCGCCGCGCATGCTCCGACAGTTCCAGCGAACAGGGGCAGGTCGAGGAATAGACATAGTCCAGATGCATGAACCGCCGCCGCACCCCGCCCTGGTCCACCAGTTCCAGCGCGATATCGTAATATTGCCAGCCCGACAGGCCCGAGCGCAGGCTCTCCACCTTCAGCGGATAGGAAAAGCGCATCTGGATCCGCGCGTCGAAACTGCCCAGGTCGCGCTTGTAGCCGTCGAGCGCGGCCGAAATCACCTCGAACGAGAATTCGCGCTCGGCATGGGCATAGAAGGACCGCATGATGCGGCTCATGTTGATGCCCTTCTTCTCGGCCTCCAGGCTGACCGATCCGGTGACGCTGGTCTCCAGCACCAACTCCCCCGCATCGCGCGACAGGTAGCGGATCGGCAGCCGGAAGTTCGAGATGCCGACATGCTGGATCACCGCCCTCGCGCCGACGATCAGGCTGGCGGGCCCGTTCTGAAGGTCCGGCAAGGTGGCGCGGTAGGCCTCGTCGGCCTCGAAATCCTCGGGATAGGCGCGGCGCAGCGCGGGATAGGCGGCGTCAGGCAGCAGATTGCCCACCGCCGGATCCAGCGCCGCGATCTCGGCCTCGCTCGACCGCAGCGCCCATTGGCGCAACAGCCGCAGCGCGGCCTCCGCCTCGGCGCGCGAGGGATCGGGGTCGATCCCCGGCATGTGAACGGTCATGGCGCAGCCTCCTTCGTTGCAAGGGCCTCGCGGCAGGCCAACATAATGCCGCAAGGCCCGTTCTCCAAGCTCTTCCCGCCGAATACGCAGCCCACACCGCAACGGATCACCCGCCGCAACCGCCCCCCTCCCCGGCCGACTTCCATTTCTTCTTTGCAAAAATATCCCGGGGGTGAGGCGCCAAAGGCGCCGAGGGGGCAGCGCCCCCTTCCGCCCGCGCGCGCCCTCAGACCGCCGCCAGTCCAGCGCGCAGATCCGCGATCAGATCCGCGGTATCCTCCAGCCCGACCGAGAAGCGGATCAGTCCCGGGGTGATCCCCAGCCCGGCCTTCTGCGCATCCGACAGCCGCTGGTGGGTGGTCGTGGTCGGATGGGTCGCGATCGACTTCGCATCGCCCAGGTTGTTCGAGATCCTCGCGATCCGCAGCGCGTTCATGAAGCGGAAGGCCGCCGCCTTGCCGCCACTGACCTCGAAGCTCACCAGCGTGCCGCCGCTTCCCATCTGACGCATGGCCAGATCGTGCTGCGGATGGCTCTCCAGCCCCGGATAGATCACCTTCGCGACCTTTTCCTCGCCCGACAGCGCCTCGGCGAGGGCCTGGGCGCTCGCCGCCATGGCGCGGCAGCGCAGATCCATCGTCGCCATGCCGTTGAGCATGATCCACGAGGTGAACGGGCTGATCGCCCCGCCGGTATGCTTCATATAGGGCTGGACGACCTTGGTGATGTAATCCGAGGATCCGCAGATCACCCCCCCAAGCGCGCGGCCCTGGCCGTCGATATGCTTGGTCGCGGAATAGACCACCACATCGGCGCCCTGCGCCACCGCGCGCGAGAAGATCGGCGTGGCGAAGACATTGTCCACGATCACCAGCGCGCCTTGGGCATGGGCGATCTTCGAGACCGCCTCGATATCCACCAGTTCCAGCGTCGGATTGGACATGGATTCGAAGAATACCGCCTTGGTGCCCGGCGTCACCGCCGCGCGCCATTGATCCAGATCCACGCCGTCGACGAAGCTCACCCTGACGCCGAACCGCGTCAGCACCTCTTCGAGGATGTAAAGGCAAGAGCCGAACAGCGCCTTCGAGGACACCACATGATCCCCCGCCTTCAAGAGCGAGGTCAGCGCGCCATTGACCGCAGCCATGCCGCTGGCGGTGGCGAAGGCATCCTCGGTGCCCTCCAGCCCGGCGATCCGCTCCTCGAAGGTGCGGGTGGTCGGGTTGCCGTAGCGGGCATAGATGAATTCGTCCGGTCCCGATTCGATGAAACGCGCCTCGGCGGTCTCGGCATCGGGATAGGCGAAGCCCTGGGTCAGGAAAATCGCCTCGGCCATCTCGCCATACTGGCTGCGGCGGCTGCCCTCATGCACCAGTTTGGTGCGCGTCTTCCAGTTCTCGCTCATTCTGCCGACCCTTCGCTTCCGGCCTTCCGGCCAAATAAAAAACCCCCGACCGGAACAGGGCGGGGGGCGGTCGAAACGTCCCGGGCACCTTTTAGCGGAATTTTTAACGTGGCCCGCAATCCGGTCTCAAAGCGCCACGGCCCCTCGCATACGCCCAAGTGCCGCGCCGGTCAACCGCCCGCCGCAGGACGCCCGCCCGGTCTCCGCCCACCCCGGCCCTTCCGCCGCCTTCCCCGGGGAATGCCCCCTATGTGACGCGGGGCCGCCGAGCGGGGGCCAGAAGAACGGCGAGCCGCCCGCGCCCCCGCCGTCGCAGGCCCAGTGCCGCAGGCCCAGCAGGCCCAATGTCACAAGGTCGTCACCGCCTTTTCGCGCCTGCGTCGCAGCCCGCCGCGAAGATCGCCACCAGGACGGCAGCCGGACCCCTTGGCCACGCCTTTTGGCCACCGGCACCCGCCCGCCGAACGGGCCGGTCCGGGCGCTCCCGGACCAGACCCCGAAGACCAGATCCCGCAGCAGCGCCGCGACGAACCATTGCCCCGCGGCCCGGCTGTCACGATCCGGGCCCGGCGGTCGGACCTCGCGACCGGATCGAAGCTTGCCCGGCGATCGGCCTGGCAATCGGACCGCCCGGCCGGAGGCGACGACCAGAACCGAAGACCACAGGGGCGGGCCCCGCACGCATGCGCGCGCGCCCCGGAACCGGATGAACGCAAGATGCTCCCATCCCTGATCCGCGCCGATCTCACGCCCGAAGACCTCGCCCCGCCCGTGGGGCGAGCGGCCCGCGCCCTGCCCTCGATCCGGGCCGAACTCTCTTCCGGGGGCGCGCGGATCGACGAGGCCGCGCTCATCGACCGCATCGCCGCGCTGCCGGAACCGGCGCCGGTCATCGCCATGGTCCATGGCTGGCGCTACGGCCCCGGACTGGGCCCCGATTGCCCGCATGAGACGATCTTCGCCCCCCGGGCCTCGGCCTGGGAGAACCCAAGGGTGACGAGCTGGCCGCGCGCGCTCGGCCTCTGCGCCCCGGGCGGAGACGGTGGGGGAGGCCTCGGAATCGCCTTCGGCTGGCCCGCGCGCTGCGACCTGTGGACCGCCTATGCCCGGGCCGCGCGGGCGGGCGCGGCGCTGGCGCGGATTGCCGCGCTGGCGGCCCGGGCCGGGCGGCCGCTGCATGTCATCGCCCATTCCATGGGGGCGCGGCTCACCCTCAGCGCGCTGGCCCGGGCCGAGCCGGGCAGCTTCGGCCATATCGTGCTGCTGGCGGGGGCCGAGGCGCGCGGCGCGGCCCGGGCGGCGCTGCGAAGCCCCGCCGGGCGGAGCGCGCGCATCGTCAATGTCGTCACCCGGGAGAACGACCTGTTCGACGCCGGACTGGAATGGGCGCTGCATATGGGGCTTTCGACCGCCATCGGCCAGGGCCTGGGCGCCAGCCACCGGGCGATGCGGCCGCTTCCGGCCCCGCCCGCAGGCGGGGATCGCACCGGCGCCCGGCCCGCCGACCCGTCCGACCATGCCGCGCCATACGATGCCCGGAGCCGGTGGTCCGGCCCGGATCCCCGGACACGGGCCGCCGATGCCCCGCCGGATGCCGCGCCGGATACAGCTCCGGCACCGGAGCAATGGCACGACCTCTGGCTCGACCGGCCCGAGGTGCTGGCCGCCCTCGCCCGGTTCGGCCATCGCATCGCGCCGCCGCGCAGCCGGATCTGCCATTGGTCGTCGTATCTGCGGCCCGGCGCACTGCCGCTTTATCGCGCCATCCTCGACGGCAGCCTGCCGGTCTCGGCGCTGCCCCGGGCGCTGCCCGCCCGGCGCTGGTCGCGGCTCTGGCCGGGCGTCACCCTGCCGGGCAGGGCCGGAATGGCCGAGGCCCATTCAGGCAACGGCATCCCGCTTGGCGCCTCGGCCTCGGCCTCGGGCCTGCCCGCCGCGCCGCAGGGCTGAACGCGCCCGGAAGCATGGCGCCGGGATCACTGGGCCCGGGGTCACTGGGCCCGGGATCCCCGGCGCCCCGGACGGCCCCCGGGATCGACAGACCGGCAGGGCGCTGCGTCAACGGCGGGAAGCCGCGCCGCTTCCATCGGCCCCGCCCCTCCCGGCCAGTCGCGCGGCGGGCGGGCCGGATCGCGGCGGGATGCCGCGGGGACCCGCGCCCTGCCCGCGCGGCTCAGCCGCCGCCCGCCTTCCGCCCGGTAGCCTCATCCTCGCCCGCATCCTCGCCCGCGGCCTCGCCGCCGACCGGCCCGCGCCCCACGCTCTCCTCCTCCTTGCCCGGCTCGATGATATAGCGGTTCAGCACCGCCATCTGCGCCATCAGGAACAAAAACAGCGCGGCGGGGAAGGCGAAGGTCTCCAGCCAGACCCAGGTCGCATCCGACTGGGTGCGCCAGATGATCTCATTGGCGACCGCCAGCGCCGCGAAGCCCAGCGTCAGGCGGCGGGTCAGGATCATCCAGCCCTCTTCGCGCATCGGCAGGGTCGAGCCGAGGACCCATTGCAGCCAGCTCTTGCCGCGCGCCAGCCCGATCCCCAGAAGCAGCGCGAAGGTGCCGTAGACCAGCGTGGTCTTCATCTTGAAGAACCGCTCGTCGTTGAACCAGGCGGTCAGCGCGCCGAAGAAGATCACCACCGCGCCGGTGAAGACCTGCATCCGGCTGATCTCGCCCGAAAGGATCCACAGCGCCGCGATCGACACCAGAAGGATCGGCACGAAGACCAGTGCCGAGACGATGAAGCCCGAATATTCGCGCCCCGCGATGACGAAGCTGTCGTCCTTGATCCACATGAATATGGCGAAGAACACCAGGGTCGGGCCAAGTTCCAGCACCTGTTTGAGGACGGGGTTGATCTTCTTCTCGGCCATGTTCTGTCGCTTGTCCTGCCTGGGCCCGGTCCGGGTCGTGTCGATGCGCTGCGCCCGTTCAGGGCGGTGTTTCGGGGGCGGAAGGCCCCGCCTGGGCGGCATGGACCCGCCTGCCGTCAGCCCGCGCTTTCGCCCAGCCCGACAAGGGCGCGGGCGAATTCCTCGGGGTCGAAGGGCGACAGGTCGTCGATCTGCTCGCCCAGGCCGATGGCATGGATCGGCAGGCCGAAACGGTCTGCGAGCGCGACCAGCACACCGCCCTTCGCGGTGCCGTCGAGCTTGGTCATCACCAGGCCGGAGACATCGGCGATACGGCGAAAGATCTCGACCTGGGCCACGGCGTTCTGGCCGGTGGTCGCATCCAGCACCAGAAGCGTGTTGTGCGGCGCCTGCGGATCGACCTTGCGGATCACCCGCACGATCTTGGCCAGTTCCTCCATCAGGTCGGCGCGGTTCTGCAGCCGCCCGGCGGTGTCGATCATCAGCAGGTCCGCCCCCTCGGCCCGGGCGCGGGTCAGGGCGTCGAAGGCAAGGCTCGCGGGGTCCGAGCCCTCGGGCGCGGTCAGGACCGGCACGCCCGCGCGCTGGCCCCAGACCTTGAGCTGCTCGACGGCGGCGGCGCGGAAGGTGTCACCCGCCGCGATCACCACGCTTTTTCCGGCCGCGCGGAACTGCGAGGCCAGCTTGCCGATGGTCGTGGTCTTGCCCGAGCCGTTGACGCCCACCACCAGCACCACCTGCGGCTTTTGCGGGTAAAGCGGCAGCGGGCGCGCCACCGGCTCCATGATGCGGGCGACCTCGGCCGCCAGCGCCTCGCGCAATTCGCGGGTCGAGACCCGGCGCCCGAGCCGCCCCTCGGCGATATTTGCGGTGACGCGCACGGCCGTCTCGACGCCCATATCGGCCTCGATCAGCAGTTCCTCCAGCCGCTCGAGCATCTCGTCGTCCAGCACCCGGCGCGGCTCATCCGCCGCGCCGCGCCCGAAGATACGCCCGATCAGCCCGGGCTTCGCCGCCTCGGAGGCGGCGGGCGCGGAAGCCTCGGGATCAGCAGGACTGGAATCTGCAGACTGGGGATCGGCAGCCCCGGGGACGACATGCGCCGGGCCGGGTTGCAGGGCCGGGGGCTGCGCGGCGGGGGGCTGCATGGCGGGTTCCCGCGGTGCCGCAGCCCCGGCCCCATCGCCCCCGGCCCCATCGCCCCCGGCCCCATCGCCCCCGGCACCGTCCGAGACCAGCGCATCCAGCCCCTCGCCGATCTTGTCGGAAGAGCGGAACATGCGGTCCTTGAGTTTCTTGAAGAAGGACATCGGGCGGGCCTCGTTCTGGATCGCCCCTCCCTAATCCATTCGGCGGGCCAAGGAAAGAATCTCGCAAAGGAAGCGGCAGGGAGAGGGGCGGAACCGGCGGCACGGTCGGCCGGGCGAAAGACGAGGTCGGCGGGCAACGGGATGGGCCGCCCCCCCCCGGCCCGCCCCCCCGCCCGGCAAGCGGCCCGGCGAGCGGCAGGGCAGGCGCGTTCCCCGGCGCGATGCCGGACCGCACAATGGCCGGTCTCCGCCAAGGATAAATCCGCGCCAGTGCGAGCCGCCCGCATCTCCCCCCGCATGCGCCCTTGGGGACGATACCGGCAGCCATGGAAGGCCAGGCACCCGCGCCGATCCCCCGCCACCGATCCCCCGCAAAGCGCGCCTGCCCCCTGCGGCAGTCTGCGGCCTTCCCCTCGGCCCGCTTTCATGCATTCACTTCCGCCATGGCACAGATCCCTTCGGACGATCCGCAACCAGGCCCTGCCGCATCCGCCGGTTTCCCGGCCGCCCGGCCATCCGCACCGGCGGCCGATGCCGCGCGCCCGTCTGCGCCAAGCCATGGGGCCGGGCCGGGCCGTGGAGACGGGCCGGGAGACGGGTCCGCGCCTGAGGCCGGGGGGCCTGCTCCGGCCGCCCCCTTGCCGCCTTCCGCCGACCCCGCCCCCCCGCGCAAACCCGCCTTGCCGATGGCCGCCTTCGCCTTCGCCGCGATGACGCCGGTGCCGCTCCTGCTTCTGGGGGCCTGGCTCGGCGGCGCCTGGCTTTGGGCGGGTTTTCTCTACATGGCGGTGCTGGCGGCGCTGCTCGACCAGTTGGTGCCGATGGTGATGGGCGATGCCGACGAGGGGCAGGAGTTTCCCGGCGCCGATCTGCTTCTGGCCTCGATCGGGGTTTCGGCGCTGGCGCTGCTGCCGGTGGCGACCTGGGCGATCGCTGGAGGGGCGGGCGCGGGCGGGCTTTCGACCGGCGAGCGGGTGCTCCTGTTCCTCGGCTGCGGCTACTGGCTGGGCCAGGTCGGCCATCCGGCGGCGCATGAGCTGATCCACCGCACCGCCCGGCCGCTGTTCCGGCTGGGCCAGGCCGTCTATGCCGCGATCCTTTTCGGCCAGCATGCCTCGGCGCATCGGCTGGTGCATCACCGCTATGTCGCCACCGACCTCGACCCCAATTCCGCGCGCGAGGGCGAGGGCTTCTACCGCTTCGCGCTCCGCGCCTGGAAGGGCAGTTTCGTCGAGGGCTGGCGCGCCGAAACCGCGCTGCGCGCCCGGGCGCGACGCGCGCAGGGGCCCCATCCCTATGCGCTTTATCTTTGCGGCTACGTCCTGGCGCTGGCGCTGGCCTTCTGGATCGGCGGGGTCGGGGGCGTGCTGGTCTGGGCCGGGCTGGGGCTGCATGCGCAGGCGCAGATCCTCGTCTCGGACTATGTCCAGCATTACGGGCTGCGCCGCGCGATCCGCCCCGATGGTCGGCCCGAGCCGGTGGCCGCGCGCCATAGCTGGAACACCGCGCATTGGTTCTCCTCGGCGCTGATGCTGAACGCGCCGCGCCATTCCGACCATCACGCCCATCCCGCGCGCCCCTATCCCGCGCTGCGCCTGCCCGAGGCGGACGAGGCCCCCCGCCTGCCGTGGCCCCTGCCGGTGGCCTGCGCCATGGCCTTCTTCCCAAGGCTGTGGAAACGCCGCATCCGCCGCCATCTGCGCCGCTGGCAGCCCGCGCCGCCGCAGGCCGGGCCCGGCGGCGACGCGACCTGAGCCGCCCGGGCGGCACCGGGGAGGGTTGCGGCCGGAAAGCCCCACCTTCGTCGGGTCGCCGTGCGGGAAGGTCTGCGGCCGGAAAGCCCTTGCCGAAGCCCCCGGTCTCCCGCCGGGAAGCATCCTGTCGGAAAACGAGAACCGCATCGGGAAGACCGCAACGCCCCCCGGCCCGGACGCGCCGGGGTCACGCCAAGCTGACTGGCAATCGCGCCGGATCTCTGGCAGCTTGGCCGCGGGTCGCCCGCCCGTTCCAGCAGGCCGCCCGCACCGCCCCTTGCCTCGCACCGCCCCCAGACGGAGCGCCCCAGACGGAGCCCGAAGAATGCGCCTCTCTCCCCGCCGCCGCCGCCATATCGGTTCACTCGCCGCCCTGGCGCTTTCCGCCGCCGCCTTCGCCGCGCTTTCCGCCCTGTCCGCGCGGGCCGAGACCACGCTGACCGCCGAGGAATTCGACGCCTATGTCACCGGCAAGACCCTGACCTATACCCAATATGGCGAGGTGTTCGGCATCGAGGAATATCTGCCCGGCCGCAAGGTGCGCTGGAAGGCCACGTTCGACACCTGCCAATACGGCAGTTGGTTCGCACGCGAGGATCTGATCTGCTTCGTCTACGAATACAGCTCCACCGAACATTGCTGGCAGTTCTGGCGCTCGGACAGCGGGCTGAGCGCGCTTTCGGTCAACGACGCGCCGGGGTCCGAGCTTTCCGAAGTGGCGCAGACCGCCGACGGGCTGGACTGCCCGGCGCCCGATGTGGGGGTCTGAGCGGATGCGCGAACGCCATGCCCGGATCGCCGTCGCGCTGTCGGCGCTGCTCGCCGCGACGGCGGCGCTCCCCGCAGGGGCGCAGGAGGCACCGATGGAGCTTGCCCCCCTCCACCTCGCCCCCCTCCACCTCGCACAGGCCAATCGCTTGCAGGCCGATCCGGGCCAAAGCGATCCCGCCCAGAACGACCCCGATGCGGACCTGCCGCCGATCTACTTCCCCCCCGGCGCCGGGGCCGAGCCCGATCCCGCCGACGACCCGCCCCTTGACGCCGAGACCTTCGACGCCCTGACCCGGGGCACCACCCAGGACACGCTGGACGCGCTCAGCGGGCGCTACGGGATCGAGACCTTCCTGAGCGGGCGGCGCGTGATCTGGCGCGATGTCGGCTCGGGCAGCGACCGCTGCATGCATGGCACCTGGGAGCCGGTGGGCGAGCAGATCTGCTTCTTCTACGAAACCGACCCAGAGCGCCCGGTCTGCTGGACCTATCACGACCGGGGCGACCATATCGTCGGCTATTACCAGGGCAATCGCGACAACGTGCCGATCCTTCTGGTGCCGATGGAGGGCCGGGTCAGTTGCGACATCTATGTCGGCGCCTGAAGAAACCGGCGCCCCGGAACGCCGCAGACCTCATGCCCCGATGCGAGAGGGTTCCCGGTCCGATTCGGGCCAATTCATCCGGGCTGGCGGATCGCCGGTCCGGGTGGTTTCCCCGGGCAGACGGATCGCCGGGACCACGATCTTGGGCAGAGCGCGCAAGGGCCCCGGGGCGCGCCCCCCGGCAACCCGCATCGCAACGGCCGGTCCTGACCCCACCGCCCGCTTTCGTCGGAAAAAGCCCGCGAACGCCATGCGTTCGGGAGGGAGCACGGCGGGGACAGCTCTTCCCCAGATCCTCCGGCCTGGCAGGCTGCTGAAAACGTCATGCGGCGGCGTCAGCCTGCGCGGAAGACGGGTCAATTGGTCCGGTCGCGGGCCAGAATATGCGGTTTGCGCAGTGAAGATTGAGGATGCGGGGAGAATTTCCGTCCCGATCCTGCCCCGAAATGCTTTTTCAGCGACCTGCTAGAACAAGCTGCCCTGCCCGCCGCCGCCGCCATCCCTGGGGCGTTTCGCCCCGCTCCGGGCGGGCGGGGCCGTCGGCGTCCCGGGCTTCGGGGCTGCGGATTTCGGCGCTCCGGCCTGTCCCCCGGCATCACCCGCCGCAACACCGCCCGCCGGATCCCGCCCCGGCCCGCCCCGAGGCACCGCCGTGACCCGACCGTCGAGGAACTGGATCTCCAGCGCCGAAGCGCCCTCGGCCCCGGCGGCCCGGGTCACCACGGCGCCCCCGGCGCGCACCACGGCAAAGCCGCGCCGCAGCGTGTTCTCATAGCCAAGCCCCCTGAGCATCCGCCCATGCCCGGCCAGCCCCTCCGCCCGCCGCCGCAGCGCCGCCGCCATGGCCGCGTCAAGCCGCAAGGCCCGCGCCGCCAGATCCTCGCGCCCGCGCGCAAGCCGCGCCGCATCGTCGCGCACCAGCCGGGCAAGCGCCGGATCCAGCCGCCCCGCCCATTGCGAAAGCCGCACGCGCTGCGCGTCCAGCCGCCGCTCCAGCCGCGCCTCAAGCGCATCCGCCCGCCGCTCGACCGCCATCGCGCGGGCCCGCAGCAGCCCCAGCAGCAGTTCCGGCCGCATCAGCCCTGCCGCGCGGGCGAAATGCGCCCGCTTTTCCGCCACCATCCGGCCAAGCGCCGCGCCAAGCCGCCCCGCCCCGTGGTCAAGCCGTTGCGCCGCCGCCGCCGTCAGCCCATCCAGGCGCGGCAACGCGCGCGACAGGTCCGACAGCCGCTGGCGCCGACGCTCCACCCCCTGCGCCACCGCGCGCGACAGCCGCGCCGACAGCGCATCCTGCGCGGCGATCAGCTCCAGCCGCACCGGCACCGCAAGTTCGGCCGCGGCCGTGGGGGTGGGGGCGCGCAGGTCGGCGGCAAGGTCGATCAGCGTGGTGTCGGTCTCATGCCCGACCGCCGAGATCAGCGGGATCCGGCTTTCGGCGGCGGCGCGGACGACGATCTCCTCGTTGAAGCCCCAGAGGTCCTCAAGGCTGCCGCCGCCGCGCGCGACGATAATCAGATCGGGGCGCGGCACCGGCCCGCCGGGCGGGATGGCGTTGAAGCCCCGGATCGCGGCGGCGACCTCGGGCGCGCAACGCTCGCCCTGCACGGCGACCGGCCAGACCAGCACATGGCGCGGAAAGCGGTCGCGCAGCCGGTGCAGGATGTCGCGGATCACGGCGCCACTTGGCGAGGTGACGACGCCGATCACCCCGGGCAGCCAGGGGATCGGCCGCTTGCGCGCCGGGTCGAACAGCCCCTCGGCCTGAAGGCTCGCGCGGCGCTTTTCCAGCATCGCCATCAGCGCGCCCGCGCCCGCCGGGGCCAGATCCTCGACGATGAGCTGGTATTTCGACTGGCCGGGGAAGGTGGTCATCCGCCCGGTGGCGACGACCTCCATCCCCTCTTCGGGCCGGACCGACAGCCGGGCCGCCTGGCCCTTCCAGGTGATGGCCGCGATGACCGAACGGTCGTCCTTCAGGTCGTAATAAAGGTGGCCCGAGGCCGGGCGCGACACCCGTCCCACCTCGCCCCGCACCCGGACAAGGCCGAATTCGCCCTCGATCACCCGCTTCACCGCGCCCGAAAGCTCGGAGACGGTGAATTCGGGCCGATTGCCGCGCCGGTCGTCGTCGCTGTCGTCGTCAAGAAGATCCATGCCGCCCGTCTTGCCAAACCCGCGCGGACCGCGCAACCGTCCCGGAGGGGGCTTCGCCCCGAAGAGGCAGGAGCGGCGTCTCGAAGGGGGACATTGCCTCCAAGGGAAGTTGTCCAACGTCCCGAAGGGGATCAAGGCCAGCGCCGCGAAGAGGAGATGGCGCGCACCCGAAGGGAAAATGGCCCGCGCACCTGCCCCGCCTCCCCGTCCCGGCGACGGGGAGATTGCGCGAGCGGGCCCTCTCGCAGCTTATAAAGCCGGGCGCCGGAACCGTTGCGGACAGAAATCCAGAGGCTGGAGGCCCGGGGACGACAATGGAGGAGCCGAAACCCCTGCGGACAGGCGTTCAAGGGCCAGAAGTCCCGAAAAGCCGAAACCGCTGAGGCCAAAGTCCGGCGGCGGGAATCGAGGAGCCAAAGTCCGGCGGCGGGAACCCTGGCAGGCTGCTGAAAAAGCACTGCAGCGGCATCGGCTTGCCCGGAAAATCAGTAAGCTGGTCCCGATGTTGGTTCTGTAGGGGGGGCTGAAATATGCGGTTTCCGCAGGGATTTTTGACAATGCAGGGAAAATTTCCATCCCGAGCTTGCCCAGGATACTTTTTCAGCAGCCCGCCATGGTCGGAAACCCGGGGGCGGAAGTCCGGGCCGGGAAGGGCTGCGTCCCGCCTGGGCCCTGCGTCATTCGCCAGCGCCTCGGGATTCGCCAGCGTCCCGGGATTCGCCAGCGCCTCGGGGACCCCGCCTCACCGGCGTCGTCTCGCCTAGCGCGGCCTCCCCCGCCCCGTCTGCCTCAGATCTGGCGCTCGGGCATATGCACCACCAGGCCGTCCAGATCGGCGGTCACCTTGATCTGGCAGGTCAGGCGCGAGCGCAGGGGGTCGGGCTGCCAGGCGAAATCCAGCATGTCCTCTTCCATCGCATCCTTGGCCGGGACCCGCTCGACCCAGGCCTCGTCGACATAGACATGGCAGGTGGAACAGGCGCAGGCGCCGCCGCAATCGGCCTCGATCCCCGGAATGCCGTTGTCGCGCGCGCCCTCCATCACGGTCAGCCCCGGCGGGACCTCGACCTCGTGGCGGGTGCCGCTGTGTTCGACATAGATGATCTTCGCCATGGATGCCTCGCGGTGGTGGATCTCTCCCATGCCCGGGACATAGGGGATAAACCCCGGCTTTGCCAGAGGCCGCGCCCCCTTCCGTGCCGCCGCCCCTGCCCCGGCCCGTGCCCCGAAAGTCACGCCCGGCCCGGCCTGCGTGGCGGCGGGACTTCCCAGCCCGGCCCCGCCGGTCTATCTTCCGCCCCGCAGTCCTGCGCCCGGCGGTGATCGGCCCGGCAGCCGAAGGCAACCCCGGCGCCGCGCCTCCCTCGGCACCGGCCCCGCGAAACCGACCGACGACGCACCACCCCACCCGCCGGGAGCGAAACCTGCCGATGCCAAGGCCGAGCCTGACCGCCCTCCGCCCCGTCGCCTTCCGATGCGGCGCCCTCCGATGCGTCCCGCGCCGACGCGCCGCCCTGGCGTCGGCCGTAGCGCTGCTGTTGGCGGGCTGCGACGCGACCGGCGTGCCCGACGCACCCTCGCGCGGGGATTTCGCCGCCGAGATGGTCGACCTCAAGGGCCGCCCCGGCCCGCCCCCGGGCCCCGAGGGCGCCTGCTGGCAGGCCGACATCAAGCCCGCCGTGATCGAGACGGTGACCGAGCAGGTCCTGGTCTCGGCCGAGGTGCGCGACGCCGAGGGCCGAGTGAGCGAACCCGCCGTCTTCGCGAGCGAAACCCGCCAGCGCATGATCGCCGAACGCTCGACCATCTGGTTCCGCGCGCCTTGCCCCGACCAGATGACGCCCGAATTCATCGCCACCGTGCAGCGCGCGCTGAAGGCGCGGGGGCTTTACCTTCTGCCGCTTACCGGATCGCTGGACGGGCCGACGCGCGCGGCGATCCACCGCTATCAGCGCGCGCGCGGGCTCGACAGCGACCACCTCTCGCTGGCGGCCGCGCGGGATCTGGGGATCGTCGCCGTCGATCTGGGGGGCGGCCGCTAGGGGCCGACGGGGCGGCGGGCCGGTCGCTCGCGCCAGATGATGTAGAGCCCCGAGCCGATGATGACGGCGATCCCGGCGAAGGCCAGGGCATCGGGCAGATCGTCGAAGACCAGATAGCCCAGCACCACCGCCACCACGATCTCGGTGTAATGCAGCGGCGCCAGCGTCGCGGCGGGGGCGAATTTCAACGCCCAGGTCATGCAGATATGCGCAAGGCAGGCCCAGAAGCCGACGCCGAACAGCCAAAGCCACTGCAGGCCCTGCGGCAGGACGAAGCCCAGCTCCCCGACCGGCCCGCCCCCGACCGCCCCATTATGGGCCAGAAGCATCACCGGCAAGAAGATCGCCAGCCCCGCCCAACTGGTGTGGAACTGCATCGCCACCGGATGCATGGCGGCCGAGATCGCGCGCGTGACCAGCATGTAGAAGGCAAAGGAAAACGCCGTCGCCAGCGGCCAGAGCGCGGTGGTCCCGAACACCGAAAGCGAGGGCTGGATCACCAGGAGCGCGCCGGAAAAACCCCAGCATGCAGGCGGCGATCCGGCGCGGCCCCACCCGGTCCCCGAAGAGAAACGCCCCCAGGATGAGCAGGACGAACGGCTCGACGAAGGCGATGGCCAGCGCATCGGCGATCGGCATCACCCGGATGCCCGCGATGAAGGAGAAGGTCGAGACGACGAGAAACAGCGCCCGCAGGAGGATCAGCCCCGCCAGCCGCCGCGTCAGGCCAAGGCGCAGCCGCATCAGCCAGACCACCGGCGCCATCATCGCCAGTTGCACCGCCAGCCGCGCAAGGGTGACCTCGCCCACCGGAATGCCGCTCTCCGCGGCCAGCTTGGCCGAGACGTCCAGCAGCGGGGCGAGAAGGCAGAAGGCCAGCATCAGGACGATGCCGGGACGGATGCGGTCCTGTGTCATGCCCGCTCTCTAGCGCCAGAGGTGCCGCCCGGCCATCCCGAAAGCAGCATGGCCGGGCCGGGAGCGGGCCGGGGACCGGGACGAGCGGGCGCGCGGGAATGGCCAGGGCCGGGCACGCGAACGGCCCCGCCCAGCCCGCTACTCAGCCGCGGCCCCTTGCCCCGGCCCTGTCTTCAGCGCCTGCCTTGCAGCGCCGCGCCCCCTCGTCCCGGTCCCCGACCCAGCCCAGTCTCGGCCCGGTCTCCGCCCAGTCTCGGCCCGGCGGACGAACGGCTCCCGGCCGCCTGCGCCCGCCGCTCGCCTCGCCCCCATCCGCCTCGCCCCATCGCCTCGCCCGCACCCGGCTTGCCTCAGCCCGCCTTACCCCCGCCTCGCCTGTTCCACCCCCGGGTCCCCCCCCCTTTGCCCCACCCGGTCCAGCCCCGGCCGCGCGCCGCTCCGGGCCGACGCCGCGCCCGCAGGCCGCCCCGAGGCGGCGCCTCCGCCGCGCGCCTCCCCTTGCGCCCTGCGCCGCTTCCGCCTAAGTAGCCGCATCGGCCGCAAGGATAGAAACGCCCCATGGAAACCGTCGTCCTCTCGATCCACCTGATCCTCGCCCTGCTTCTGATCGTGATCGTGCTGCTTCAGAAGAACGAGGGCGCCGGACTGCTGTCGGGCGGCGGAAACACCCAGGCGCGCGGCCAGGCCAACGGCTTCACCAAGCTGACATGGCTGCTTGCGGCGGCCTTCATCGCCACCTCGATCACCCTGACGATCCTTGGCACCAGGGGCGGCGGCGGCTCGGTCGTTGACGGCTGGATGCCACCTGCGACCACGACCGAGGAAAGCACCGGGACCGGCGGCGCCAGCCTGCTGCCCCCCGCCCCGGCGGGCAGCGCCGATCCGCTGCTGCCGCCTTCGGGCTCTGGCGACTCTGCGGGCTCCGGCGACGCTTCGGGCTCCGGCGAAGAGACACCGCCCGCTCCCTGAGAAAGCGCCCTTTCGCGGTCGCGCCCGGCGCGGGTCGGCACGGCATTCGCCGGGCCGATGCCCCCCCTTTCGGGCGGGCTCCGGCGCGACCTTGCCCCACCGACACAACCTTTTGACGGAAGTCGCCCGCCGCCGACACGATCTTGCGGAACGGTTGCGTGGCCACGCATGGCCCGCTATATCCCGACTCCCGTGGTGAAGCGATTCCACCGATCCGAATCGCCTGTTTGCAGAACTACGGGAGTCCCCTCATGGCGCGTTACATCTTCATCACCGGCGGCGTGGTCTCGTCGCTGGGCAAGGGTCTCGCGTCCGCCGCCCTTGGGGCGCTGTTGCAGGCCCGCGGCTATACGGTGCGGCTCAGGAAGCTCGACCCCTATCTGAACGTCGATCCCGGCACCATGTCGCCCTTCGAGCATGGCGAGGTCTTCGTCACCGACGACGGCGCCGAGACCGACCTCGACCTCGGCCATTACGAACGCTTCACCGGCGTCTCGGCCAGGGCCACGGATTCGATCTCGTCGGGGCGGATCTATTCCAATGTGCTGGAGAAGGAACGCCGGGGCGACTATCTGGGCAAGACCATCCAGGTGATCCCGCACGTCACCAACGAAATCAAGGACTTCCTTCGCATCGGCGAGGATGGCGTCGATTTCATGCTGTGCGAGATCGGCGGCACGGTCGGCGATATCGAGGGGCTGCCCTTCTTCGAGGCGATCCGCCAGTTCATCCATGAACGCCCGCGCGGCGAATGCATACTGATGCATCTGACGCTTCTGCCCTATCTGGCCGCCAGCGGGGAATTGAAGACCAAGCCCACCCAGCATTCGGTCAAGGAGCTGCAATCCATCGGTCTTGCGCCCGACGTGCTGGTCTGCCGCAGCGAGCATCCCATCCCCGACCGCGAGCGGGAAAAGATCGCGCTTTTCTGCAACGTGCGCCAGGATGCGGTGATCCCGGCCTATGACCTGAAATCAATCTACGAGGCGCCCCTGGCCTATCACCGGGCGGGGCTCGACCAGGCGGTGCTCGACGCCTTCGGCATCTCGCCCGCGCCGCGCCCCAATCTCGACCGCTGGGAAGACGTGATGGACCGGCTGGAAAACGCCGAGGGCGAGGTGCGCATCGCCGTGGTCGGCAAATACACCCAGTTGGAGGATGCCTACAAATCCATCGCCGAGGCCCTGACCCATGGCGGCATGGCCAACCGCGTCCGGGTCCGCGCCGAATGGATCGACGCCGAGATCTTCGAGCGCGAGGATCCTGCCGCCCAGCTTGAGCCCTTCGACGCGATCCTCGTCCCCGGCGGCTTCGGCGAGCGCGGCACCGAGGGCAAGATCCGCGCCGCGCAATTCGCCCGCGAAAAGGGCGTGCCCTATCTGGGGATCTGCCTTGGCATGCAGATGGCGGTGATCGAAAGCGCGCGCAACCTCGTGGGGCTGGCGAACGCGGGCTCCGAGGAATTCGACCACGAGGCGGGGGCGAAGCGCTTCGAGCCGGTGGTCTACCACCTCAAGGAATGGGTGCAGGGCAACCATACCGTGCGGCGCAAGGCCTCGGACGACAAGGGGGGCACCATGCGGCTTGGCGCCTATACCGCCCATCTGAAAGAGGGCTCGAACGTGGCGCGGGTCTATGGCGGCACGGTGATCGAGGAACGCCATCGCCACCGCTACGAGGTCGACATCAAATACCGCGACCGGCTGGAGGAATGCGGGCTGGTCTTTTCCGGCATGTCCCCCGACGGCCGCCTGCCCGAGATCGTCGAGATCAAGGGCCATCCCTGGTTCATCGGCGTGCAGTTCCACCCAGAGCTGAAATCGAAACCCTTCGCGCCCCATCCCCTGTTCGCCGATTTCGTCCGCGCGGCACTTGAGGGCGCAAGGCTGGTCTGACGCCGCCCCGCATTGTCGGAGGGGGGCGCGCGACAGCCCCCCGCATGGACGCGCCCGAACAGGCAAGACCCGTCTGGTGGGTTGCTCACGGCGGGTCATCGGCGTAGGGTCCCGCAATCGCCGATGGGCGTTCCGGTGCGGAAAGCGGCAAGCGTCGCCGGATCCGTGCCCGGAGCGCGGGCCGAAGGCGACAGAAACACCCCGGAGATCACAGGGTTACCCCCGCAGATGCTGCTTTTGATCGAAAATAAACATTAGCATCCGGCACCGTCCGCCTGCGTCCGTCTCGCCACAATATCCCTGAAATCATTGACAGTTAATGTCCGCATTCATCCGTCACAGATCGTTGTCAGCCGCCCAAAAAGCGGGTATCGTCGCGGGTATCAGAACCCGGATACCCGCACCATGGCCCTTACCGACGCGAAAATCCGCCAGACGAAGGCGACCGACAAGCCGCAGAAGTTGACCGATGCCCACGGGCTTTACCTTGAGGTCCGCCCGACCGGGAAGAAGCTGTGGCGCTACCGCTACCGGATCGCAGGCACGGAAAATGTCTTTGCCATAGGCGAGTATCCCACGATTGGGCTGGCCGACGCCCGCACCATCCGCGACCGCGCCAAGGCGACCGCAAAGACTGGCGTTCACCCTGCCCGGCAGCGCCAAGCAATAGTGCAGGCGAACATCGCCGCCAACGCCAACACCTTCGAAGTGATCGCTCGCGAATGGATCGAAAGAACAAAGGCCGACGCTTCGGACTACTACCGTAAGCAGATTGAGAAGGTTCTTGCGGCTGACGTGTTCCCCCTTGTGGGCACGACGCCGATCAAGGATGTTACAGCCGCCGAACTTCTCAAGATCGTTCAGAAGGTCGAAGGACGGGGCGCACCTATCGTCGCTGCAAACATCCGGCAATGGTGTTCCGCGATATTCCGCCATGCCATCCTGACCCTTCGCGCCGACAGCGATCCCGCCGCCGCGCTGAAAGGTGCGATCAAGCGCCCAAAGACCGAACACGCAACGCCGCTGTCGCGAGAACAGATCAAAGATTTCGTCGCGAATGTCGAAGCATACGGCGGGTATCGAACCACGGTCATCGCCCTGCGGCTGATGCTGCTAACATTCGTTCGCACGGTCGAGTTGCGCAAGGCAGAGTGGAAGCACGTTAACCTTGATCGCGCCGAATGGCGGATTCCGGGCGAACTGATGAAGATGGGCGAACCGCACCTTGTGCCCTTGTCGAAACAGGCCGTCGCGTTGCTGCGCGAACTTCAAGACTACACTGGCAAGCGCAAGTATCTGTTCCCGAACTACCGTAGCCCCGACACCTGCATGACCGCGACCACGTTGAACCGGGCGCTAGAACGCATGGGGATGAACGGCAAAGATACCATCGGGTTTTCTGCACACGGCTTCCGCGCCACCGCTTCAACGATCCTGAACGAACACGGCTATCGGGGCGAAGTGATAGAGCGGCAACTTGCCCACGCTGAGCGGAATAAAACCCGTGCCAGCTACAATCAGGCCGAATATCGGCAAGAACGAACGGCCATGATGCAGGATTGGGCCGATATGATCGACGCGATAAGTTCGGAGCCGTCGAAATGAGCGTCGAGTTTCCTATCACTAAAGTCCCGACAGAAGTTCTTGAAGCCATGAAGAATATTCGTCGCGGACCAAAGAACAGTAAACGGCTGGCCGAACTTGACGCTTTGGCCTCTGCCGCGATTGATCGGGGTGATGCCGCGAACATTCGTGAAGCTGCAAAGCTGTTCTTATCTGAATACGGAAACGAAGGTTACGACCCGGACCATAGAAACAACCGATTGGCCGATATAGCCAAAAGAATTAAGAAATTTCGCACCCAAAGGGACGAATAAATAATCCCCATCTGATACTGCTACGCCTGCCCTATGGCTGTTCCTGAACCACAACGGACAGGAGCAACCCGCAATGGCCTATCAGCTTCCCGAGACCGGCTTTCTGCGCCTGCCGCAGATCATCGGCGACCCCGACAGGGGCTTGCCGCCCATCATCCCTGTCAAGAAAACGTGCTGGTGGCAGGGCGTCCGATCCGGGCGCTTTCCGGCCTCAGTCAAGCTCGGCCCGCGCATCACGGCATGGCGGGTTGAGGATATTCGGGCGCTGATTGCGGAAACTTCCGAACAATAACAACAAGAATACAGGCTCGAAGATGACGCCGAAATCTACGTCGCAACTTATGATAGAAGCCCGGCGTTGGCTTGTCTGGCGATATGGCCCGGCCAATGCGAATGGCAAGCGCCCGAAGATACCGTGCAATGTTCGCACCGGACGCGCCTGCGACAATACCGATCCGACGAATTGGGCGACCTATCAGGAAGCCGCAGCCGCGCAGGGGTTCGACGGCATGGGCTTCGCCTTGGGCGACAGTTGGCAAGGCATCGACGGCGATAGCGAAGAAGCTGCCGCGTTCCTGCGGGACAATGCGCCGGGTTATGTCGAAGAAAGTCCGAACGGCGGTGTTCACGCTATCGGCTACGGCAGGAAGTTCGCCAGCCTTGCCAGCAACGGCAGCGGATATGAGGCTTACGCGGGCGGGCGATACTTCACCGTCACCACGAAGTGCATCCACGACCCGCAGCCGACCGACCTTGCCCCCTTCGTTGTGCAGGCCATAGCGCCCCGCCATGGCGCGGGGAAGGCGGCACCGGCTGCACCCCCTGCACGGAAACAGGCTGGCCCGCTGGACGCCGCCACGATGGCGCAGTTAGCCGACGCGTTGCGGTTCTTCATGCCAGACGACCGGGGCGAATGGATCAAGGTCATTGCCGCCCTGAAACCCCTTGGCGAAGCCGGGTTTCAACTCGCGCTGGAATGGTCCCGCCAGTCGGACAAGCACGACGACACAGAGTTCCGGCAGAAATGGAACGAAGATTGGGGGCACAGCAACTATCCCGCGATCTTCAAAACCGCTGCGGAACGGGGTTGGAAGAACCCCGGCTGGCGGCAGGATGTTGCGCCGGTTCCCCATGGTCTTGCCGCGTTCGATCCCCGCCCCGTGCAGAGGGGTGCCCCCGCGTTCCTTGATACAATGGACCTGACCGGCCTGCTACAGCTTGTCAGAACCACACCCCCACGGCTGTTCACCACGCAGTTCTATACCCCATGTGGCGAAGTGACCCTGCTTTCGGCGGACGGCGGCGTTGGCAAGACCATGCTGGCCCTGATGTGGTGCATGTGTCTGGCCTTCGGCGTATCAGCCCTTCCGCTCCATGTCTTCGCGCCGCTTCACGTTCTGTTCGTCACCGCCGAAGACACGGCCATAGAATGCGGCAGGCGGCTGGACGTGATTGCCGCCGCAATGAACCTGAACTTTAGCGGTGAGTGGGTTCCTGACGGCTATCAGCGGTTCCACCTGTGGGATGTGCAGGGCGAACCGCTCTGGATTGAGGTTCGCGACAACCCGGCAGGCGTAGCGACGCCTGCTTTGGCCGAACTTGAACGGCGCATCATCGCGACCGGGGCGAAACAAGTATTCATCGACAACGCTTCGACGGTCTTTCTCGCCAATCACAATGATCTTGTTCCCGTAAA
The DNA here is from genome assembly GCF_042762395.1 of Pseudogemmobacter sonorensis. NCBI lineage: Bacteria > Pseudomonadati > Pseudomonadota > Alphaproteobacteria > Rhodobacterales > Paracoccaceae > Pseudogemmobacter > Pseudogemmobacter sonorensis. Next base: position 25,400 of record NZ_JBEFZE010000015.1, on the reverse strand, counting down.
TGCCTTCATCGGTGCGCTTCGCCGCATCGCCGCCCGCACCGATTGCAACATCCTGTTGATGGCGCACGTCAACGCCGAAACCGCCACGAAAGGCGGTGCCAAAACTTACAACGGTTCGGTCGCATGGAATAACAGCGTCAGGTCGCGCATGTTTATGAAGATCGTTCCTGCCGAATCTGATCTTCCCGAACATATCGCCGTTTCGCACGAAAAAGCGAACTTGGGACCGAAAGCATCGCCGTTTCGGTTGCGAAAGAACCCGGAAACCGGCGTCCTGTCGTCCTTCTCAAACCACGAAATCGCCGCTGCGATTGACGAAAACTTCGCACCCTTGGTCGAACTGGTCTTCGGTCACATTCATGAGGCGCAAAATCGGCGCGAACCAATCAGAACCGCCGCATCAGGACCAAAGACTGCGTATCACGGCCTGTCTGATATATTCCCCCGTGATTATCCCGATCAGGACAGAGATAAGAAGAAACGAACCAAATTGGCAATTGCGAAACTTGCCGACGAAGGCCGCATCGTAAAGCGGAACACCTATGACAACAATAGAAACCCGTATCAGGTTTGGGCCGTCCTGTCGCCCGATGATCCGCTTTACGGCAGGGGGATATGATCGTGAGTTCGGAACTTACGAATTCGTTAGTTCAACTCATACACCCCCCGCAGAGTTCCAAACTCTAGGGGGTATGGGGGAATTCAGACGATGAAGATTTCTCACGATCCTAACTGACGAACCCCCTGCCCGACAACCCTATAGTTTCGGGCAAAACACAAACCGCCCATCCGGGCAAAACAACGCGAAAGGAACGGTCATGACTAAAACCAATAGTGACATTGCGGACTACGGCAACTATGAGCATGTAATCTTCTGCCCCCATTGCGGATACAACTACCTTCATCACATGCCGCCTGCGGTCTATTACGTTCGCGGCGAAGATGATCCGGTTGTTGCGGTTTGGGCTGGTTCAAAACCCAAGCACATGCTGAACCGGCATAGCGGCAATCCTTCGGCACGGCGCGGTTCAGTCGAAATCGAATTCTGGTGCGAAGATTGTCGGAAACATTCGGTTCTTCAATTCGCTCAACACAAGGGCTGCACCTTCATCTATTGGGCAGCGGAAGGTCGGCAGCCGAAGCAAGTCGTTCTGATAGATGCCGACGACAACCAGAAATTGCTGCATGGTCGGCGAGGACCGACGCGGGGGCGCTGGTAGGTCACGCGCACAGTGTTGCCGCCCGCCACCGTCGAAGAATGAGGCTGCGAGAGATACAATGAACCGATCTGTCCCGCCCCCCGGCACCTTCAACACCTTGCCTGACCGTGTGGCCCCTGACCGGCCCGCTGTTCTGCGGGGGGCGGATGGCCGTTTCCTAACGGGAAATACCGGCGGCGGCAGGCCGAAGGGATCACGCAACCGGCTGACTGAACTGCTGATGACAGCGATTGCGGATGACTTCGCCACGCATGGCGCCGATGCCATAGCCCGGCTTCGCGCCGACGATCCGGCGACCTATCTGCGGATGGTCACGGCCCTTGTCCCGCGCGAACTGATCCTGCAACGGGAATCGCAGCCCGTTCCCGACTACGCCGAACTCACCGACGAAGAAGCCCTTGCGATGCTGGAAGCGGAATATCGGCGCAGGCGGCTGGAAGCGTCCATGAAATCCGTCGCGGCGGCGGTGAAACCCTGAACTGCCGAAATCGCTGCCCTGCGCCTTGACGCAACGTCGCGTCGTTCATAACTCTGTGATCCTTTCAGCCACAGGAGCGGGTTTGGATCACGATTACACGCTGTTCATTGACGAAGCGGGCGACGACAAGGTTGAACGCCTGAAACCGGATTTCCCCGAAGGTAATTCCGAATGGCTTTGCCTTGGCGGCTACCTGATCCGCGCCGAAGCGGAATCCGAACTTGATCGGCGCAGGGACGAAATCCTTCTATCTTTTGGCGGGCAAGTGGGCGGGGTTCTTCATTACAAGAAACTCAAGCCAAAGAATCGCACGTTGGCGGCGCAGAAGCTGGTAACGCCGACCTATGCTGCACGCGGCTTCGTGGTTTGCTCTTGCAAGAAAACTATGTTGGGCTACCACAACGCCCGCGCCGCAGCCGCTTCCGGCGAACACGGGGACTATCTCTACAATTTCGTTGCACGTCTGCTTCTGGAACGGGTGACGCAATATGTCGCAAATGCGGCCCCGAAACACGGCGTTGAAAACCCTGTGCTGCGGATCGTAATGGCCAGCCGCAGGGGGCATCACTTCGGGCATTTCAAGGCTTACGTCCTGCAATTGATCAATCAGGCGACCGCCGGAACGACCTATCTTGCGCCACGGGTGATCGACGCCAGCGTTCTGCGCTACAACCTGATCGACCGCGCCCCGGCATCACAACTGGCAGGGCTACAACTGGCCGATGTGATGGTCAGCGCGTTCTTCCAGTCCATCGAACAGCGGTCGCCGCACCACGCCGACAAAGTTGCGCTGCACCTGCGACCCCTGATGGCTGAAAAGAAAGTGCCGCGCGGGCGACCGGCCAGCAAGGCGAACGAAGGCGTGACCTTCTTTCCCGACAAGCAGGTTGTGCATCTTCTGACCCCGGAACAGTCGGCGTTCTTCGCACACTTCGGCTATGACATGGCCTGGCTGAAATCTCGCAAGGTGCAGAAGGCCGTGCAGCCCTTCAAGCAGGCCGAACGCTTGTGGTCACGCACGATGCCAGACCCTGCGGCCTGACGCATCCCCACCCCGATTCCGCGCTTGCGGGGGACTTGCCTTCTAATCATGTGGCTCAAGACATTTTTCTGCCCTAGTCGCGTCAGAATCTGGTGTTTACGATCATGCCCCGATGCCTGACCAAAATAGAGCACGAAAATGCTGACACGGATACAATATGCTGCAATTGAAGCGATTAAGGCAATCGCATTGATTTTTGTTTTGCTTCTTGGAATCATTACGCTTTCATTGATTTCTCCCTATATTGCCGCAGTCATTGCCTGCGCCGTCCTTGCCGTATCAACAATCTCCATCTTTCGACCGCTCCCTATTGCATGGCTAAGAAAGAGATGGCTTAGTGTCTTGGTCACTATTTTTGTCGGCTTGCCGTCGAGCATCGGGATAATAGCAACCATATCCCAACCCAAATCTGAAGCAGAGATTGCGATACTTCGGGAAAGCGATACCGACGCATACCTTTCGGCGCTTCATGAAATCAGTGAATCTAGATGGCTTGAAGAATTAGCCGCTCTTGCCCCGGAGCAGCATGCCGCATTTGTGGAACAGCAAGCACATCTACAAGCCGCCGTGCAACTTGCCGAACGCGAACAGCAGCGGGAGCAGCAAGCCGCATTTCTTGCCTCAATAGAAGAAGAAATCACCGCTGATATTGATCGCCTGAATTGGCGGGTCGCTAGAGACAGATACCTTGAACTATCACGGTCGGATGCCGAAAGAAATGACATAACAGCCATTGCTCAAAGACTAGAAACAAGAGTTATCGAAATAGTAAGGCCGATCTCGGCTTCCGAACTTGAGCGCAATCGAGATGGATATGAACTTCTTTCTGTGCTGAATCCAGAAAATTCAACATACCTAGAACGCGCACAGCAATACGCCGCCCGCATCGAGGCCCAGCGCCGTTCAATTTTGGATGCCCTTCGTCGTTCTGAAGATAGGGTTGAAGGCGTAACCTTCTTACATCACCGCAATGAACCTGCGCGGCTGAACAGCAGATCAACCGTCCTGCTATACATCGGCACACGCCCAAATCAGTCTCGTCCTTGGCTTCGGATGCGGGTTCAGTATGCCGCTTCGGAGTGGCTGTTTGTTGAGCGGGTTGTCGCGTGGCATGATGGGGTAAGGGAAACACTCGCCGCAGGCAGGTTCCAGCGAGATAATCATACGACTATTTGGGAATGGATTGATGTATCGCCGACCGATCTACAGTTGGAAATCTTGCATTCTCTCTCCAATGCGAACGAAGCTGTCCTGCGGTTCGAAGGCAGTCAATACCGCCGCGACGTAACGCTGTCCGAGGGCGATAAACGTGCATTGCGGGAAATGTTGGCAGCGTTTGAAATCCTACAGAGTGGTGACGGATGATCGCGCCGCTGGTGGTGTGCGCCTTCCGCCATATCCCGTGGGTCCTGCATGGCTGGCGGGTGTCAGTGTTTCCCTTCGTAGGGAGGAATCAGGATGCCGCGCCTTCGGGCGCGGCAATTGTTCAGGTCTTCACCGGGACTTGTGTTGAATCTGCGACCTGTCGGCGCACTTCTTGCTTTTGCGCCAAATGATCCAGAACGCGGATAACGTTGCCGTCCGAGACTTCAATCGCGGCATATTCGCCATCATCGAAATGGATCAGATATGATGCCGACTTCCGTCGCCTGCCGCCAAGTGCCGCGCCAGCAAGCAGACCGATACCGCCAGTCAGAACCCCGCCCACAATAGCGCCGACGGCCGCGCCGCCTGCGGAGCGGTAAGTTTCCCTGTCAATTTCATGAATGCTTACTATTTGTTTTTGAACGTATTTTTTGGCCTTCCAGCCGACTTGAAAACGGAATTTTACACCCGCGATCATGCCGATGCTTTCAGATACAGCGCATTCCCCAAGTGAACTGTCGATTACCCGTCCCATAGCCGTCCCTTTTCTTACGCTAGCAGCAGACCAACTTACGCCGGAATCGGTTCTCTGTGTGGCGATGCTGGCTTATTTTCGTGACTGCACATGATACCTGTCGTGCAGACGACAAGCAGTTGCCCTATGTGGGAAGATGCGCGATAAGCGGTATCGACGTTCCACGGGGCCGAAGTCGGCTAAGGCAGGGTATCGGCGAAAAAAGCGGGTATTTCTGCGGGTATCACGGCAGACGACCACGGAAGGAACCCAAGCAATATCAGTGGGTTACGACCGAATATGCTGCTTCTGATCGACAATTACGACAGTTTCACCTGGAACCTCGTGCATTACTTCGGCGAACTCGGCGCCGAGGTGGTGGTGCGGCGCAACGATGCGCTTGAGGTGCAGGATGCGCTGGCGATGCGGCCCGAGGCCATCGTGCTCTCGCCCGGGCCCTGCGATCCGGCCCAGGCCGGGATCTGCCTGCCGCTCACCCGTGCGGCCTATGAGGCCGACGTGCCGCTTCTGGGGGTCTGCCTCGGCCACCAGACCATCGGCGAGGCCTTCGGCGGCAAGGTGGTGCGCTGCCATGAGATCGTCCACGGCAAGATGGGCGCGATGCACCATGCCGGACAGGGGGTCTTCGCGGGCCTGCCCTCGCCCTTCCTGGCCACCCGCTACCATTCGCTGGTGGTGGAGCGCGACAGCCTGCCCGCAAGCCTTGAGGTCACCGCCTGGCTGGAGGACGGCACCATCATGGGCCTGCGCCACCGCGAAAAGCGGATCGAGGGCGTGCAGTTCCACCCCGAATCCATCGCCTCGGAACACGGCCACCAGCTTTTGCGCAATTTCCTCGACAGCGCCGGGGTGAAGACCGTCGAAAGCCTTCCGGCATGAGCGACGCGCTTCGCCCGCTGATCGGCATCGCCGCCACCCGCCCGCTGACGCGCGACGAGGCCGAGACCGCCTTTCTCGCCCTGTTCGAGGGCGCCGCCACCCCCGCCCAGACCGGCGGCTTCCTGATGGCCTTGCGCACGCGCGGCGAGACGGTCGACGAATATGCCGCCGCCGCCGATGTCATGCGCCGCAAATGCCTGCCCGTCCGCGCGCCCGAGGGCGCGATGGACATCGTCGGCACCGGCGGCGACGGCAAGGGCACGCTCAACATCTCGACCGCCACCGCCTTCGTGGTCGCGGGCGCGGGCGTGGTGGTGGCCAAGCACGGCAATCGCAACCTCAGCTCGAAATCCGGCGCGGCGGATGCGCTGACCGAACTGGGGCTGAATGTGATGATCGGCCCCGAAAAGGTCGAGACCTGCCTGGCCGAGGCCGGGATCGGCTTCATGATGGCGCCGATGCACCATCCCGCCATGCGCCATGTCGGCCCGGTGCGCGCCGAACTGGGCACCCGGACGATCTTCAACATCCTGGGGCCCCTGACCAATCCCGCGGGCGTGCGCCACCAGTTGACCGGCGCCTTTTCCGAGGCACTCTTGCGCCCGATGGCGGAAACGCTGCGCGCGCTCGGCACGCGGCGGGCCTGGCTGGTCCACGGCGGCGACGGCACCGACGAGATCTCGATCGCCGCCGCGACCAGGGTCGTGGCGCTGGAGGGCGGCGTGATCCGCGACTTCACCCTGCACCCCGAGGATGCGGGCCTGCCCTGGCATCCGTTCGAGAAGATCACCGGCGGCACGCCCGCCGAGAATGCCCGCGCCCTGCGCGCGCTGCTCGACGGCCAGACCGGCGCCTATCGCGATGCGGTGCTGCTGAACGCCGCCGCCGCGCTGGTGGTGGCGGAAAAGGCCGCGACCCTGCCCGAAGGAGTCGAGATGGCCCGCGCTTCCATCGACAGCGGCCAGGCGAAGGCGCGGCTCGAAGCCCTCGCCCGCCTCAGCCAGGCCTGATCGCGGCATGGCGCCCGCCCGACGCGGCGATCCGCCCGGAACCGGGCCGGGCCGTGGCGACCCGCTTCAGGACGCCCCGCTTCGGAGCGAGTTGCACGAGGGCGGCCCGCGCATGCCGCACGCGGAGCATTCAAGCGGGACGGACCTGAGCGCGGGCGACCCGCGATCGGACGGGACGCAATCAGACGGGCCGGGCGGGGACGGGCCAAATCGGACCGGCGCGGGCTGGACCCCATCAGGCCAGAACCCGTCAGGCGAGAACCTGCCGCGCCAGAACCCGTCAGGCCAGAACCCGTCAAGCCGGAACCGCCCCCGCCAGACCGATCCGCTCCCGCCCCCCGCCGACCGGGCCGACCTCCACCGCGCGGCGCGGCGCCTGATCGCCCCGCTCGGCGGGCCGGGGGATCCCGCCTCCTGGGGCGCTCTGCCCTTCTTCACCGAGACCGACGCGGCGGGCGAGACGCCCTGGACACGCCTCTATGCCAAGCTCTGCGCCGCGCCGGACTGGCAGCCCGCGGCCGAGCATATCTTCCGCGCGCTGGAACTGACGCCAAGGCCGCGCTGCCGGGTGGTGATCCTGGGCCAGGACCCCTATCACACCCCCGGCCGCGCCCAGGGGCTGGCCTTCTCGTTCCCGCCCGGCGAAAGGCCGCGCGATTCGCTGAAGAACATCCTGGCCGAACTGGCCACAGATGAACCGGCCAGCAGCACCGGGCGGACGAAGACCGACGGCGATCTGGCCGGATGGGCGCGCCAGGGCGTGCTGCTTCTGAACACAGTCCTGACCGTGCCGGTCTCGCAGGCGAACGGCCACAAGGGCTGGGGGTGGGAGCGGCTGACGGTCGAGATCCTTTCCGCCACCGCCGGGGACGGCCCGCGCGCCTTCCTGGTCTGGGGGGGGGCCGCGCAGAAACTCTGCGCGCGGCTGCCGCGCGAGGGCCATCTCTTCCTCGAAAGCCCGCATCCCTCGCCGCTGTCGGTCCATCGCGGCTTTTTCGGCTCCCGCCCGTTCAGCCGCACCAACCGCTGGCTGGCCGGTCAGGGCCTCGCCCCGGTCGACTGGTCGGCCTGAGGGGCGCAGTCGCGCCTTCCCTTCGCCCCCCCAAGCCGCTAAACCTGAACGGGATGGCCCCTCCGCCCGGGCGGGACCGCGCGCCCATGGCGCGCCCGGCGCCCGCATCCGGTCCCGGTCCGGTGCCGACCACCGCAGACCCAACAGCCGAAGGCCCCGCCCGATGACCACCATTCTCGACCGCATCAAGGCCTACAAGCTCGAAGAGATCGCCGCCCGCAAGGCGCGGCACACGCAGGCCGAGATCGAGGCCGCCGCCCGGCAGGCGCCGCCCCCCCGCGGCTTCGGCGCGGCGCTGAAATCTGCGGCCTCCACCGGCTACGGCCTGATCGCCGAGATCAAGAAGGCCAGCCCCTCGAAGGGCCTGATCCGCGCCGATTTCGACCCGCCCGCCCTCGCCCGCGCCTATGAGGACGGCGGCGCCACCTGCCTTTCGGTGCTGACCGACGCGCCCTCGTTCCAGGGCGACGACGATTACCTGACCCAGGCGCATGACGTGGTGAAACTGCCCTGCCTGCGCAAGGATTTCCTCTACGATCCCTGGCAGGTCGCCGAATCCCGCGCGCTGAAGGCCGATTGCATCCTGCTCATCATGGCCTCGCTTTCGGACGAACAGGCGCTGGAGCTGGAATCCGCCGCCATGGCCTGGGGGATGGACGTGCTGATCGAGGTGCATGACGAGGCCGAGCTTGCCCGCGCGCAGCGGCTGAAATCGCCGCTGATCGGCATCAACAACCGCAACCTGCATTCCTTCGAGGTCACGCTGGAGACCACCCGCCGCCTGGCGCGGATGGTGCCCGAGGACCGGATGATCGTCTCGGAAAGCGGGCTCCACACGCCCGAGGACCTGGCCGATCTGGCCCGCTTCGGCGCCCGCTGCTTCCTGATCGGCGAAAGCCTGATGCGGCAAGAGGACGTGACCGCCGCCACGCGCGAGATCCTGTCGCGCCCGCTGATCGCCGCCGGGGGCATCCCGCTCTGACCGCCGGGCACCCCGGTTCGCCCCCCGGGCGCTTGGCGCCCCGGCCGCAAGACCTTCGACCCGAACCCGCCGCCGCCCAAGACCCAAGCCCCCCAAACCCGAGCCTCCCGATGCCCGCCTCTCCCCTGAGCCATTTCGACGCCGAAGGCCGCGCCCATATGGTCGATGTCGGCGCCAAGCCCGAAACCCGGCGCATGGCCCTGGCCGAGGGGCTGGTGCTGATGTCGGCCGCGACGCTGGCGCTGGCCGCCTCGGGCCGGGCCGCCAAGGGCGACGTGCTGGGAACGGCGCGGCTGGCGGGCATCATGGCGGCGAAACGCACCGCCGACCTGATCCCGCTGTGCCATCCGCTGCCGCTGTCCTCGGTCGCGCTGGATCTGGCGCCGCTGGCCGACGGGCGCGGCCTGCGGGTCGAGGCGCGGGTGACCACCACCGGCCGCACCGGCGTCGAGATGGAGGCGCTGACCGCCGTCACCGTCGCCTGCCTGACGGTCTATGACATGCTCAAGGCCGCCGAGAAATCCATGCGGATCGAGGGGATACGCCTGCTGGTGAAAGAGGGCGGCAAGTCCGGCCGGTTCGAGGCCCCCGCGCCATGACCGCGCCCGATGAAAGCCGTTCGCGTGAGAGCCGTTCGGGCGAGGGCCGCCCCGGACAGAGCCACCCGGGCCAGGCCCCCGATGGCCAGAGCCCCGACGACCAGAACCCTGTCCACCAGATCCCTGTCGACCAGATCCCTGTCGACCAGCCCCCCGGCAGCCAGACCTCCGGCGCCCGGCCCCACGCGGCCCAGCCCCCCGGCGATCCCGCGCCGCGTGATCCGGCCCCACAAGATCCGGGCCCGAAGAACCTCGGCAGGCTGATCTCGCTCGAAGAGGCCACCGCCCGCATCCTCGCCCTCGCCCACCCGCTCGGGACCGAGGAGGTCGCGCTCGACCGCGCCGCCGGGCGACGGCTGGCGCAGCCCGCGCAGGCGACGCGCGACCAGCCGCCCTTCGACGCCTCGGCGATGGACGGCTATGCCGTCCTCGGCGACCCCCTCCCCGGCACGCGGCTGCGGGTCATCGGCGAGGCCGGCGCGGGCCACGAATTCCCCGGCCGCCTCGGCCCGGGCGAGGCGGTGCGGATCTTCACCGGCGCCCCGGTGCCGCCGGGCGCGACCCGGGTCGTCTTGCAAGAAGACACCAGCCGCGACGGCGAAGATGTGGTGGTTCACGACATCGGCAGCCCCAATATCCGCGCGCGCGGCCAGGATTTCCCCGCCGGGGCGATGCTGTCGCCGCGCTGGCTCAAACCCGCCGACCTCGCGCTGCTCGCCTCGATGAACCTGGCGCGGGTGACCGTCGCGCGCCGCCCCGAGGTCGCGGTGATCTCGACCGGAGACGAATTGGTGATGCCGGGCGAGACGCCGCGCCCCGACCAGATCATCGCCTCGAACGGTTTCGCGCTGAAGGCGCTGTGCGAGGGTGCGGGCGCCCGGGTGCGCCTGCTTCCCATCGCCCGCGACAACGAGGCCGCGCTGCGCAGCGCCTTCGCTTTGGCCGGGGGGGCGGATGTGGTGGTGACCATCGGCGGCGCCTCGGTGGGCGCGCATGATCTGGTGGGCAAGGTCGCCGCCGATCTGGGGCTGGCGCGCGCCTTCTGGAAGATCGCGCTGCGGCCCGGCAAGCCGCTGATGGCCGGGCGCCTGCCCGAGGGGGCGGTGCTGCTGGGCCTGCCGGGGAATCCGGTCTCCTCGCTGGTCTGCGGGCATCTCTTCGTGCTGCCGCTCCTGCGCGCCCTGCAGGGCGATCCAGCGCCGCTCCCGCGCCCGCGCCGCGCCGTCCTGGCCGAGGATCTGCCCCCGAACGGGCCGCGCGCCCATTACATGCGCGCCCGCCTCGCCCCCGATGGCGAGACGATCCGCCCCTTCGCCCGGCAGGACAGCGCGCTTCTGGCCGATCTGGCCGAAGCCGATGCGCTGCTGATCCGCCCGGTCGGCGATCCGGCCCGCCGCGCGGGCGAGACGGTGTCCTGCCTGCCGATCTGAGCGCCACGAAATCGCTTGACACAAACCGGGAACACCGGCAGAACATTATGTCAACGGGATCGGGATCGAAGGGGCGGGATCGCCAATGCTCACGCGCAAACAACTGGAGCTGCTGAACTTCATCAAGGTCCGGGTGGACCAGGACGGCATCCCGCCTTCCTTCGACGAGATGAAAGAGGCGCTCGACCTGCGCTCCAAATCCGGCATCCACCGGCTGATCACCGCGCTGGAAGAGCGCGGCTTCATCCGCCGCCTCGCCCATCGCGCCCGTGCGCTGGAGATCATCAAACTGCCCGAGGCGATGGAGAAGGCCTCCGCATCCGCCGCTGCCGCCCCGGCCTTCGCCCCCCGCGTGATCGAGGGCGACCGCCGCCCCGCCCCGAAAGAGGCCATGGCGGTCGAGGCGGTCCATGCGCTGGAACTGCCCGTGATGGGCCGGATCGCCGCCGGCGTGCCGATCGAAGCGATTTCCGAGGTCTCGCATCACGTCGCGGTGCCGGGCTCGATGCTCTCGGGGCGCGGCAGCCATTACGCGCTTGAGGTCAAGGGCGATTCGATGATCGAGGCCGGGATCAACGACGGCGATATCGTCGTGATCCGCGAACAGGCCACCGCCGAGAACGGCGATATCGTGGTGGCCCTGGTCGAGGATCAGGAGGCGACGCTGAAACGCTTTCGCCGCCGTGGCGGCATGATCGCACTGGAGGCCGCCAACCCGGCCTATGAGACCCGCGTCATCCCCGACCATCTGGTCAAGGTGCAGGGCCGCCTCGTCGGACTGATCCGCAGCTATTGAGCCCCGGCGCCCCCCCCCGGGGCCCACCATGCGGCGAAGACCGCGGCCCGAGCGAGGGCCCGCGCGCCGGGGGGAAGACCTGGCCCGTGGGAAGGCGACACCCCGGAGGAATGAACCAGAAACCAGGTCGCTGCCCTTGCCCGGCACCGCCCTTGACCAGCCCGCCAAGCGCCCAGGCCTCCGGACCGGTTTGCCCCGCGTCATGCACCGCCTTCCGTGCGGCCGGTGGAACGCCAGACCGCTCGCTTCCCCGGCTCGACTACGCCATCGGTGTCCCGCCGAGCCTGCCAAGCACCCAAGCCTCCAGCCTCGGTCGTCCTGCTCTATCCCCCCCTCCACGCGGCACCGGAACACCGGACCGCTCACCTCCCTCGGCACGACCACGGCATCGGCGTTCTGCCGACCCAACGAAGCGTCCAGGCCTCCGGGCCAGGTCGCACCGCGCAATGCACCGCTTTCCACGCGGCGGCGGAACGTCGAACCACTCACCTTCCTCGGCAAAACCACGGCATCGTTGTTCCGCCCCCCTTATAAAGCGCCCAAACCTCCGGGCGGGGTCGCACCGCTCGATGCGCCGCCCTCCACGCGGCACGACCACGATATCGGTGTTCTGCCGGGAGCCACCTCATTCGCCCGCCGGATGGAGCTCCAGGAATGGTTTCCCCTGCCGTTTGGGCTGCCTTTCACCAGCAGGTTGAACGAACCGCCTCCCTCGGCGCAACCCCGGAGCCGGGTTTGCCAGACCCCTTAGCTCCACCCGGCAGCCGGATCGGCCATGCCCCCCAGGGTCACGGTCCGGCGACCACCACCCCTTCGGGCAGCATCGCGACGAGGGCGGCCAGATCGGCGCCCGGACCGCTCCACGCCCTTGCCCGGGCACGGGTGGCGGTGACCAGGACCGTCCCGTCCGGGCGGAGGCGGAACGCGAGCGTCCCGGTCTCGCGCAGCAGCCGCTCGTCCAGCAGACGACAGCCCGGCGGACGCTCCGCCGCCGCCATGGGCAGGTTCAGGATCACCAGATCGGCCCCGGCGCAGGCCTCATCCAGCAGCGCGCGGCCCTTCTTCCCGGACAGCGCCACCGCCTCGATCCCGGCGAGGGAAAAGCCGCGCGCCTCGGGCGGGCCGGTGAAGCCCGGGCGCGCCGCCGCCACCGCCTGCTCGACCAGATCGCCGTCATTCTCCAGCCAGTTCGAGGCCGAGAAGCCGCCCCCCCTCGCCGAGGACAGCGCCCGCCCCTGCGGCCCCATCAGCCCGACAAGGCGGCCGTCGGCGCTGACCAGCAGATCGGGCCGCCCCCCCATCGGCCAGAGCGCAAGGCAGGCCAGGACCCCCGGGATCCCCAGAAGCCGCGCCCGTCCGGGCCAAAGCACCAGCCAGGCCATCGCCAGGGTGACCAGCGCCAGCACCCAGGCCCCCGGGGCGGGAATGCCGGTGACCGAGCCCTCCATATCGGCCACCGCATAGGCGACATGCAGGATCCAGCGCGCGCCCAGCCCCACGAGCCAGAGCGCCGGCGCCTCCAGCCCGAAGGGCGCGAGCAGGAAGGCCAGCGCCCCCCCGGGCATGATCAGAAGCCCCATCGCGGGCACGGTCAGCAGGTTCGCGATCAACCCGTAATCGGCGAAACGGTTGAAATGCGCCGCCGCATAGGGCGCCGAGGCGAAGCCGCCGATCACCGAGCTTGCCACCAGCGTCACCACCGGCGCCATCCAGCGCGGCAACCGCCCGTGCAGCGCGCCGCGGTCCATCGCCTCGAACCCGGCGATCAGCGCGACGGTGGCGGCGAAGGACATCTGGAACCCCGGCTCCAGCAGGATCTCGGGCCGCCAGAGCATCAGGATCGCGCCCGAGATCGCCGCCGAGCGGATCGAGATCGAGCGCCGGTCGATCAGCACCGCGAACATGATCACCGAGACCATGAGAAAGGCCCGCTCGGTCGCGACATTCGAGCCCGAGAGCTGCAGGTAGAACAGCGCGACGAAGAACGAGGCGACGGCGGCGATCTTCTTGGCGTTCACCCGCAAGGCCAGCACCGGGACGCAGGCGATGGCGCCGCGCAGGAAAGCGAAGACGAAACTGCACAGAAAGGCCAGGTTCATCCCCGAAATCGCAAGGATATGGGCGAGCGAACTGTCGCGCAAAGCCTCGACCGTGGCCTGGCTGATGCCCGAGCGGTCGCCGGTCAGCGCGCCCGAGGCGAAGGCCCCGGCCTCACCCGGGATCCGCGCCTTGATCCCGGCCGAGAGATGCGCGCGCAGCCGCCCGATCCAGGCCTCTCCCCCGCCGGGCGGCGCCAGCAGCATCACCGGATCGCGGCTGTAGCCCACCGCGCCAAGCTGGCGGAAGAACGCCATGCGGCGGAAATCGAAGCCGCCCGGCTCGACCGCCGCCTCGGGCGGGGCGAGATGGCCGGTCACCATGACGGTCTGGCCCGCCTGCGGCGCCATGAAGGCCAGATCGCCATGCAGCGCCACGCGCACCCGGGCGGGCGTGCGCGCGGGCGCCATGTCGCGCAGCACCACCCGGTCGAGCGTCAGGCGCAGCGCATCCGAGCCGGAGCGGTCGATCTCGACCACCCGGCCCTCGATCGGGCCGTAATAGCGGAATTCCAGCATCGGGGCGGCGACGATCTGCACCCGCAGCGCCGCAACCAGAAATCCAAGCGCCAGCGCCGCGCCAAGGCAGCAGGTCGGGCGCAGCAGATGCGGCCCGGCCAAAGCCCCCGCAAGCATCCCCGCGCCGCAAAGGCCCCAGAGCGACAGCGCGAGCCGCCCCGGCTCTGCCCCCCAGGCGAACCACAGCCCGATGCCGCAACCCATCATCAGCACCGCGAGCGGCAGGACATGGCCGCGCGCGCCCGCCAGCGCCTCGAACGGCAGGGCCAGCACCCGCAGGTGCGATGCCGCCCGGCGCGGGCCGAGCCAGCCGCGACCCGACCGATCACGCCCGGACCGTTCCAGGACCTCCGCCACCTTGCCCTCGCCCCCCCTGCCGACTAGAACCGCGACCGACCAGATCCCGGCCAGCTTGCCGTTTCCTGGTTTCCAAAAGGTTAACTCGAAAGGTCAACCGCGCATGTCCTCGCAGGTCGTCACCCGTTTCGCGCCCTCGCCCACCGGCTATCTTCACATCGGCGGCGCGCGCACGGCTTTGTTCAACTGGCTTTACGCGCGCGGGCGGGGCGGGAAATTCCTGCTGCGGATCGAGGATACCGACCGCGAACGCTCCACCCCCGAGGCGACGGCGGCGATCCTTCAGGGCCTGGAGTGGCTGGGCCTCGACTGGGACGGCGAGGTGGTCAGCCAGTTCGACCGCAAGGACCGCCATGCCGAGGTGGCGCAAGAGATGCTGGCGCGCGGCACCGCCTATCGCTGCTTCTCGACCGCCGAAGAGATCGCCGCCTGGAAAGAGGCCGAAAAGGCCAGGGGCGTCAGCTATCCGGTGTTCCTGTCGCCCTGGCGCGACGCCGATCCCGCCACCCACCCCGATGCGCCTTACGTCATCCGCATGAAGGCGCCGCGCGACGGGCTGACCGTGATCCGCGACGAGGTGCAGGGCGAGGTGACGATCCGCAACGAGACGCTGGACGACATGATCGTGTTGCGCTCCGATGGCACACCGACCTACATGCTCGCCGTCGTCGTCGATGATCACGACATGGGCGTGACCCATGTGATCCGGGGAGACGACCACCTGAACAACGCCGCGCGCCAGCAGATGGTCTATGACGCGATGGGCTGGGACATCCCGGTCTGGGCGCATATTCCGCTGATCCACGGGCCGGACGGCAAGAAGCTCTCGAAGCGCCACGGCGCCACCGGGCTGGAAGAATACCAGGCCATGGGCTATCCGGCGGCGGGGATGCGCAACTACCTGACCCGGCTGGGCTGGGCCCATGGCGATCTTGAGATCTTCACCAGCGAAGAAGCGATGGCGATCTTCGATCTGAAGGGGATCGGCCGGGCCCCGGCGCGCCTTGACTTCAAGAAGCTGGAGAACACCTGCGGCCATCACATCGCCATGGCCGGGGACGCCGCGCTCTTGGCCGAGGTCGTGGGCTATCTGGCCGCGAAGGATGAGCCTGCGTTGAGCGATGCACAGAGGTCTCTGCTCGCGCGCGCAATGCCCTTCGTCAAGGACCGCGCGAAGACCTTCCCGGAGCTGCTTGAAAAAGCGCGTTTCGCGCTGATTTCCCGCCCGGTCGCGCCCGATGAGAAGGCGGCGGCGGCGTTGGATTCGGTATCCCGTAGTATACTGCGATCGTTGACGCCGCATCTGCAAAATGCTAGCTGGACGAAGGACGCGCTGGAGCCCATTCTGAACCAGATCGCCGCCGAAAACGGTATCGGATTCGGCAAGCTGGCGGCACCGCTTCGCGCGGCGCTGGCCGGGCGCAGCGTGACACCATCGGTTTTCGACATGATGCTGGTCATCGGTCGGGACGAGACGATCGCGAGGCTTTCGGACGCCGCGGGGTAATCCCGCGCGGCACATGGACCGGGCCTGGCCAGTCCCGCCCCCCAATGGGGTGCGGATCCGGCACGCGACCGAAGTGAGAAGCCAACGGCCCGCCGCGCCGCAAAGACGGGCGGGCAACGCGACACGGGGGATATGTGCCAATGACAGACAGAAAAGCGACGCTGACGCTGGACGGCAAGGACTACGACCTTCCGGTCCTGACACCGACCATCGGCCCGGACGTGCTGGACATCCGCAAGCTCTACGGGCAGGCCGATGTCTTCACCTACGACCCCGGCTTCACCTCGACCGCCGCCTGCGAAAGCGCGATCACCTATATCGACGGCGACAAGGGCGAGCTTCTGTATCGCGGCTATCCGATCGAGCAACTGGCCGAGAAGTCGAGCCATGTCGAGGTCTGCTTCCTGCTGCTTTACGGTGAATTGCCCACCGCCACCCAGCTTGCCGATTTCACCACCCGCATCACGCGCCACACCATGGTGCATGAGCAGATGACGAATTTCTTCCGCGGCTTCCGCCGCGACGCCCATCCGATGGCGACCATGGTCGGCGTCGTCGGCGCGATGTCGGCCTTCTACCACGACAGCCTCGACATCAACGACCGCTGGCACCGCGAAGTCTCGGCGATCCGCCTGATCGCCAAGCTGCCGACCATCGCCGCCATGGCCTACAAATATTCCATCGGCCAGCCCTTCGTCTATCCGAAGAACGACCTCAGCTATGCCGGGAACTTCCTGCGCATGTGCTTCTCGGTCCCGGCCGAGGAATATGTGGTCAATCCGATCCTGGAAAAGGCCATGGACCGCATCATGATGCTCCATGCCGATCACGAGCAGAACGCCTCGACCTCGACCGTGCGTCTGGCGGGGTCCTCGGGCGCCAATCCCTTCGCCTGTATCGCGGCGGGGATCGCCTGCCTGTGGGGTCCGGCGCATGGCGGCGCCAACCAGGCCTGCCTTGAGATGCTGCGCGAGATCGGCTCGGTCGAGCGTATTCCAGAATTCATCGCCAAGGCCAAGGACAAGAACGATCCGTTCCGCCTGATGGGCTTCGGCCACCGGGTCTACAAGAACTTCGACCCGCGCGCCAAGGTGATGAAGCAATCCGCCGACGAGGTGCTGGAACTGCTGGGCGTCCACGACAACCCGCTGCTGCAGGTCGCCAAGGAGCTGGAGCGGATCGCGCTCGAAGACGAATATTTCGTCTCGAAGAAGCTCTATCCGAACGTCGATTTCTACTCGGGCATCATCCTTGAGGCCATGGGCTTCCCGACCTCGATGTTCACGCCGATCTTCGCGATCTCGCGCACCATCGGCTGGATCTCGCAGTGGAAAGAGATGGTCTCGGATCCGACCGGCAAGATCGGCCGTCCGCGCCAGCTTTACGTCGGCGCGCCCGCCCGCGAATATAGCGATATCGCCACCCGCTGAGGGACGGCACCGACACCGGAAAGGGCGGCCCCCGGGGCCGCCCTTTTCGCTTCCCCCCCTTTGGCGGGGCTTGCGCCGCCCGCGCGAAAGCCGATGATCGGCGCGACGCCATAACGCGCGACGCAGACAGGGCAGAGCATGACCCCGATCCAGAAGAACCGCCTGATCCTGATCGACCTGCTGCGGACGCTGGCGCTGGCGGGGATGGTGGCCTTCCACCTGACCTACGACCTCGACGCCCTGGGCTTCATCGCGCCGGGCACCGCGACCAGCGGCTTCTTCTGGTATTTCGCCCGGATCGTGGCGGGCAGCTTCATCTTCCTGGCCGGGGTGGGGCTGTGGCTGTCGCATGGCGGCGGGATCCGCTGGCGCCCGTTCCTGCTGCGGCTGGCGAAGATCCTGGCGGCGGCGGCGCTGGTCACGGTGGCAAGCCATTTCGCCCTGCCCGGCCTGACGATCTTCTACGGCATCCTGCATTCCATCGCGGTTTCGTCGCTGGTCGGGCTGCTGTTCCTGCGGCTTTCGCCCGCGGCGATGCTGGTCCTTGCCGGGCTGGTCTTCGCGCTCCCCTGGTTCTGGTCGCATCCGGTCTTCGACGGCTGGCTGATCTGGACCGGCCTTTCGGGCCGGGTGCCCGCCACCGCCGATTACGAGCCGCTGTTTCCCTGGTTCGCGCCCTTCCTGGCCGGGATGGCCTGCGCCAAGGCGCTGTCGCTGCGTGGGCTCTGGCCCCGGCTCGCATTGCCCGGGCGGCGCTGGCTGCGGCTGCTGGCCTGGCCGGGGCGGCATTCGCTGACGATCTATCTGATCCACCAGCCGGTGCTGATCGCCGCACTTCTGGGCCTGCGGGCGCTGCTGCTTTAGCCCGGTTTCGGCCAGCGCGCCCGGGCCGAGGCGGGAACGCTTTCATGCAGCCTCTCGCTGGGGTCGCGGCCCGGCCTGCGGCGGCGGCGCAGCAGGAACAACAGGCTCCAGCCCCGCCAGGTGCCGATGCACGGCGCCGAGGGGTCGCAGGGAAAGCGGTTGCGCCAGCCCGGCGGCAGGTCGAGCCCGGCCGCCTCGGCCCGGTCGAGCATCCAGACCAGCGGGATGTTCGACAGCGGCCGCGCCGCCTCGAACCCGCCCAACTGGCCGCCGATATCGGCATGCGCGCCCCGGAACCAGACCTGTTCGACATTACCCGCCCCACCCGCAGTCTGGCCCTGCCCCTGCGTGGACCACAGCACCGGCGCGAAGACCGCCCGCGTCTCGTCCAGCGCCAGCGCGTGGAAGCCGTGGCGCACATGGGAGCCAAGCGCCATGTCGTGGAAAGCGTGGTTCTTCTCGGTCAGCATCCACAACAGCGGCAGCCGCAGGCCAAGCGCCGCCACCGTGTCCCAGAGCCCCACCATCTCGACCGGCGCGACGGCATGGCAGGCGCGGGCCTTCAGGGCCAGCGCGGCGGGGCTGGCGGGATCCCGGCGGTAGTGGCGCCAGATCTGGCGGATGTTGCGCTCCAGCGCCGCCTCCTGCCGCAACAGCCCCATCCGCCCGATCATCCCCGCCAGCGAGCGCACCGCATAGGCGCCGCGCGAATAGCCGAACAGATAGATCCGGTCGCCCGCGCGGTAATGGCTGGCCAGATGGCCATAGGCGCGGGCGATCTGGCCCTCGATCCCCCGGCCCTGCAGGATGTCGAGGCCGCGCCGCCAGCCCTGCCACTGGATGCCCTCTTCGTAATAGATCGTGCGGCCCGGGCGCGGCCCGCCCCCGGACAAAAGCCGCCAGGCCAGGCCCGCATTGGTCTCATGCCCCGGATCCAGCGAGGAAAGCGTGCCGTCGAGGATCACGACATGATCCACCCGCCCCCGCGCCCGCCCCGGTTGCGGCGCGGCGGCGGGGGCGGTTTCGGTCAGCGGGCGGCGGCGCAGCCAGCCCTTGATGCGGGCAAGAAGGGCGATGGCGGATCCTTTCGGCAAGGGGGCGGGCCGCAGCACGCATGCCATCGGCCAAACCGCTGAAAAGATTAGCCCTCCGGCGGGCTTTGTCCAGCCGGAGGGCGTCTTTCCTTACCGATTTTCCGGGGTCGGTTCTATCGGGTCGATTTTCCGGGACCGATCTTCCGGGCCGCCCGAATTTCGCCGGGCGGGGGCCGCGATCAGACCTTGAGCGACAGCACCGTCGCCATGGCCAGATCGCCGAAACCGTTGAAACGGCTGTTCGTCACCACGGAGTAAGAGCCCATGCCGTGCCAGACCAGATAATCGCCCTCGGCGATATCGGCCGGAAGCTCGATCTCGCCCGGCAGGCGGTCGACCGAATCGCAGGTCGGGCCGAAGACGATGCGCGGCTGCGGCGCGCCCCGGCGCGGCACGCCGTCCGGGCCCAGCACATGGATCCGGTCGATCACGCCGATCATCGGCAGTTCGACCAGCGTGCCGTAGACGCCGTCGTTGAGGAAGACGTGGTCCTCGTCGCGCACTGCCTTCACGCGGGCGGCCAGGGTGAAGGCATCGCCGCACAGCGCCCGGCCCGGCTCGCAGACCAGAAGCGGGCGGTTGGCGCCGAAGGCCTCGGTCGCGGTGCGGTCGATCAGCGCGAAGATCGCGTCGAGTTCGGGCCGCACGGCCTCAAGCCGGTGCGACGGGAAGCCCCCGCCCACGTTCAGCCGCGCGATGGTCACGCCCGCCTGGGCCGAGATCACCGCCGCCTCGCGGATATAGGCCTCCCAGGCGTGGGGATCGGTGCATTGCGTGCCCGGGTGGAAGGTCAGCGAGGGCACGTAGCCCGCAGCCGCCACCTCGGCCAGCAGCTCGGTCGCCAGCTCCACCGTCGCGCCGAACTTGGCGCCGAAATTATAGGCCGCGCCCGCCACCGGCAGCTTGAAGCGGACCGAAATCTCCACCCCCTCGGCGGGGACGGCCTGGATCAGCTTGGCCAGTTCCGAGCGCGAATCGACGCTGTAGCTTTTCACCCCGCGCGAGACCGCATGTTCGATCTCGGCGCGCGAGCGGACCGGGTTGTGGTAATGGATCGCCGCGTCGGGGGCGAGGCGGCGGATCAGGTCGATTTCCCAGGGCGAGGCGCAGTCGTAGCCGCGGATCCCGGCGGCGGCGAGGTTCTCGATCATCTCTTCGCCGGGGTTGGATTTCACCGCATAGGTGACCATGCCCGGAAAGCCGTCGATGAAACGCCGGGCCGAGGCCTGCACCGCCGAGGGGCTGAAGAACAGCACCGGGTTTTCCGGCTGGTGGATGCGCAAATATTCTGTCGGGTTCGACCAGATCGTTTTGGAGAGTCCCATCGGCGGTTCCTTTCGGCCAACAGAACGCGTTGACCCGAAACCCATCATCAGGGCCGGGCACCTCGCGCGGTTTGAAGAAAACCAGGCCAGGTGCGTATGAGCCGCCCTTTTCCTGCAAAACAGGATGCTGCATATGTGTTACAACTTCACCGAACAAAACTATATAAATGTAGCGTATCGTCGTTATAATGACGAAAAGATCGGTCAATTTGCATGGATGAACTGGATCGCAACATTCTGGGCCTTCTGGGGGCCGATGCGCGGATGTCGGTCGCCACGCTGTCGCGGCGGCTGCGGGTCGCGCGCTCGACCATCCAGGCCCGGCTGGAGCGGCTGGAGACCTCGGGCGTCATCGTGGGCTATACGCTCAAGCTGGGCGAGACCGCGCGCGAGGGGCGGCTAAGGGCCTCGGTCCTGCTGACGATCGAGCCCCGGTCGCAGGCCGCGATCCTGACCCGGCTGCGCTCGATCAACGAGGTGGAGCGGGTCTTCACCACCTCGGGCCGGTTCGATTTCCTGTTGCAGATCGCGTGCCCCAATACCCAGGTGCTGGACCAGGTGCTGGACCAGATCGGGGCCATGGCGGGGGTGCGAAGCTCGGAAAGCCTGATCCATCTTTCGACAAAGATCGACCGCGCAGTGTGAGCGGGGCAGTGTGAGCGGGATCGCCGCAGCGGAAGGGGCGCGGCGCAGCCCCAACGGGCAGCCGAAGCGGGCCGGTCGGAGCGTTGCGGCCGAAACCATGCCCCAGAGGAAACCATGCCCCAGAGGGGAACGGTCTGGCCAGAGCGCCCCGAATGGGGGTGGGATCCGATACGCTCTGCCAGAGTGGACGAAACAGGCGCCCAAGCGGAACGGTCTCGCCCCTGCGCCCCGAATGGGTCCAGAGCGGCATGGCTCGACCAGTGCGACCGAAACTGGCGCCAGAATGGCACGGCCTGGCCGGAGCCCCCGAATGGGGGTGCGACCAGAGGCGCCCTGGCGGAACGACCGAAACAGGCGCCCAAGCGGAACGGTCTGGCCCCTGCGCCCCGAATGAAACCCGAGCGGCGCGGCCCGACCAGGCGCGGCCGAAGCGGGCGTCGGAGGGGAGGAGGAACGGGAGACAGGAACCCCGGGCAAAGGCGGCGGCGAGAGCCCGGGAGGGGCTGACCGCGCCCCTTCGCCTCAGCCCGCTTCGCTCCCATGCGCGCCCTCGGCGGCGGGAGGGGGCGGCGTGACCAGCACCTTGTCGATGCGCAGCCCGTCCATGTCGATCACCTCGAAGCGGTGGCCATGGGTCTCGAAGACCTCGCCCAGGACGGGCATATGGCCAAGCCGGTCCAGCACCAGCCCCGCCACCGTGCCGTAATCGCCCGCCAGGCCGCGCGGCAGGCCCATGCGGTCGCAGAATTCATCCGCGGGCATCCAGCCCGAGACCAGCAGGCTGCCGTCGGCGCGGGGAAGGATGGCGGGCTCCTCGGCCTCATGCCCGGCCTCGGTGCCGGTGATCGCCTCCAGCACGTCGGCCGTGGTGACGATGCCCTCGAACTGGCCGTATTCGTCGTAGACCAGCGCCATCCGGTCTTCGCTGCGGCGCAGGACCTCGATCACCGCAAGCGCGCCCATGCGTTCGGACACCACCGGCACCTCGCGCGTGAGGCGGGCCAGGTCCAGCCCCTCGCCCGCCGCAAGACTGCGGTAGATCTCGGACAGCCGCACGATCCCGGCCACCTCGCCCATGGCGTCGGCGACCAGCATCCGGGGCCGGGCGATCCGCTCGATATCCGCGCCGAGATCGTCGGGCAGCGCGTCCAGGGACAGCATCTCGATCTCGGTGCGCGGCGTCATCAGCCCGCGCGCATTGCGGTCGGAAAGCCGCATCACCCCGGTCATCAGCTCGCGCTCGTCGGCCTCGATCACGCCGGTCTCGCGCGCCTCGTCCAGAATGCCCTTGACCTCTTCCTCGGTCACCCGGCTGGCGCCCGCGCCGCCCTGCCCCAGAAGCCGCAGCACGAAACGGCCCGAGATGTCGAGAAACCACACCACCGGCGCCGCGACCTTCGACAGGATCACCATCATCGGCGCGATCCGCGCGGCCACCGCCTCGGGGTTGCGCAGCGCAAGCTGCTTGGGCACCAGCTCCCCCACGATCAGCGAGACATAGGTGATCGCCACCACCACGCCGCCGACGCCAAGCATTTTCGCCCAGGCCGGGTCCATACCGCCGGCAATCGGGCCACCCGAGACCAGCCAGTCGGCCAGCCGCTGGCCCAGCGTATCGCCCGCCAGCGCCCCCGACAGGATGCCGACGGCGGTGATGCCGATCTGCACGCTGGACAGGAACCGCCCCGGGTTTTCCGAAAGCGCCAGCGCCATGCGCGCGCCCCGCCCCTCCATCGCGCGCAGCCGCGCGGGCCGGGACGAGACCACGGCAAGCTCGGACATGGCCAGCACGCCGTTCAGGACGATCAGCGCCAGGATCAGCAGGATTTCCGTCAGCATGCCGCTTCTCCCTTGAACCGCAGCGCCATGGCGCAAGGGCGTGCCCGTCCCGGACTTCGGCCCGGCCCGTTCATGCCCCGACCCCGACGCCCTCGCGCCCGGCCAGATCGGCGAAGAACTGCCAGGCCACCCGGCCCGAGCGCGCGCCCCGCGTGCGCGTCCATTCCACCGCCTCGGCCACCAGCCGCTCTTCGGGGACAGTCACGCCATGGGCCGCGCAATAGCCCCGGATCATGTCGAGATATTCGTCCTGCGAACAGGGATGGAAGCCCAGCCACAGCCCGAAACGGTCGGAAAGCGAGACCTTCTCCTCCACCGCCTCGGACGGGTTGATCGCCGAGGAGCGTTCGTTCTCGATCATGTCGCGCGGCATCAGGTGGCGGCGGTTCGAGGTGGCGTAGAGCAGCACATTGACGGGCCGCCCCTCGATCCCGCCGTCCAGCACGGCCTTGAGGCTTTTGTAATGCTGGTCGTCATGGCTGAAGGACAGGTCATCGCAGAACAGCAGGAAGCGGTGCTGCGGCGCCGCGCGCAACTGCGCCAGCAGGCGCGAGACCGAGGGCAGATCCTCGCGGCTCAACTCGACGATCTTCAGCGCCAGCCCCTCCGCGCGGACCTGGGCATGGACCGCCTTCACAAGGCTGGACTTGCCCATGCCGCGCGCGCCCCACAAAAGCGCGTTGTTCGCCGAAAGCCCGCGCGCGAACTGCCGGGTATTGGCCAGCAGCGTGTCGCGGGCGCGGTCGACGCCCAGAAGCAGGCCGATCTCGACCCCGGCGACGCGAGGGACGGGCTCCAGCCGGTCGGGATCGGTGGCCCAGGCGAAGGCATCGGCGGCGTCGAAATCGGGGGCGGGGCCCGGCGGCGGGGCAAGCCGCTCCAGGGCCTCCGCGATGCGGATCAGGACAGAGTCGGTCATGCCGCGCCGTCCTTCCCGGCTTCCTCGTCCTCTTCCCATTCGCCCGCGGCGCGGGCCTCGGCCTCTTTCTTCTTCTCGAAGCGGCGGACGAGGAAGATCGAGATCTCGTAAAGCGGATAGACCGCCGCGAAGAGGATGATCTGCGACATCACGTCGGGCGGCGTCACCAAAGCCGAGACGAGCAGGATGATGACGATGGCATAGCGGCGCACCCCCGCCAGCCCCGCCGCCGTCACCAGCCCCGCCCGCCCCATCAGCGTCAGCAGGACCGGAAGCTGGAAACACAGCCCGAAGGCCAGCACGAAGCTGGTGGTCAGCGCCAGATAGCTTTCCATCGAGCCCTGGAACACCACGCCCGCCAGCCCGCGCGCCTCGCGCTCGACCTGGCCGGTGCCCTCGGCCACCGCGCCCGGCACGGTCGCGACGCCGCCGCCCCCGGCATCGGTGATCACGCCCTGCTGGAAGGTCAGGAAGAAATTGAAGGCGATCGGCAGCACGACGTAATAGGCGAAGGCGGCGCCCAGGAAGAACATCACCGGGCTGGCGACCAGGAAGGGCAGGAAGGCCTGTTTCTCGCTGCGGTAAAGCCCCGGCGCCACGAAGCGCCACATCTGATAGGCGATCACCGGGAAGGACAGCGCGATCCCCCCGATGACCGAGATGCGGATGGCGACGAAGAACCCTTCCTGCAGCTTGATCAGCACAAGGCCGCAATCCTGCTGGCGCTCGGCCAGGGCAGAGCAGATCGGACGGGTGAGGAAGTTGAAGATCGGATTCCACACCGTGAAGCACAGGATCATCGCGACCAGAAAGGCGCCGAGCGACCACAGGATGCGGTTTCTAAGTTCGGTCAGATGTTCGATCAGCGGGGCCGAACTGTCGTCGATCTGGTCTTGGGTCATGTCGGTTGCTCGTCAAGCGGATCGAAGGGGGGCGAATCAGGACGCGCCGGGGCGTCGGCGGGGATGGGGACTGCGGATTTCTTCGCGGCAGACTTCTTGGGGGCGGGTTTCTTCGCCGCACCGGCGGTTTCCTTCGCCGGTTTGTCCCTGGCCCCCGCCGGTTGCGATCCCGCTTTCGCGGTATCGTCTTTCGCGCCGCGGGCAGCGGCCTTCTTCTTTTCCGCCGCCGGCTTTTCCGCCGGTGCCTCCGCCAATGCCGACACCTCCGGCGCCTTGGCCTTCACCGCCGAGCGGGTGCGCCCGCCGCGTTTGGGCGCCGGCACCTCACCCGAGGGAGCCTCACCCGAGGCGGCGCGCAGCTTGTCGGCGGCATCGGCCGCGATGGCCTTGCGGGCGGAAGCCTTCTCGGCCAGCGCCGCCGTTTCGGGCCCCATCGCGGCAGGGGCTGCGGCGGCAGCCGGAGCACTCGCCCCCGCGCCGCGCAGCGCCGGGGGC
>NZ_JBEFZE010000014.1:0-88660 GCF_042762395.1 Pseudogemmobacter sonorensis | reverse complement strand
ATATCGAGATGTGCTATAACCCGAAGCGCAAGCATGCGAGAAATGGGATGCTGTCACCCGCCGAGTTCGAACGGCAGCAGATGATGAGACGCGAAGGCGTCTAAGAAACTCGGTGCTATTCACTCTGACATCCGCATGGATGCCGACTGACATAGGCTGAGAGTTCCGCTGCGGCGGAGAGATGTCCCCCGAGGGGACGGGGGTTCGGGTGAGACCGTCAAGACTCTTGTCCGCATCGCATTGAGCGACAGCGAAGACGCGAGTTAGCTTGGCCGCCCGACCTTCCGATCCCTGCTTGTGGCGATCCTGATATCGACCACAAAAAGAAGCGTGAGCCGCTCGGGGTGATGTCGATGATCCGTTCATGGCGTGTCCTCCGGCTTGGCGGCAGGAATCCATGGAAGACGGACAGAGCAGGATGGTTCTTTCGCTGCTTGTTGCGAACGCGCACGATCATTGGCAAGATGATTGTGGGTGGCACTGGGCGCGTGCTTCACACCCACAGAAACAGTTAAAGAAGATTCTCAAGATCCGAGTATTCACACAGCCTCGACCCTTAGGTTCAGGGCCCATTGATTGTAGTTTTGTGACGTGGTTCAGAGGGGTTCATGAGGCCCTTCTGATGAGCAATCTATTCTGGCTGGCAGACGCACAGATGGCGCGGCTTAAGCCATTCTTCCCAAGAGCCATGGCCGTCCACGCGTCGATGATCGTCGCGTTCTGAGCAGCATAATCTTCATCAATCGCAATGGGTTGCGCTGGTGCGATGCCCCTCGCGAGTATGGCCCGCCCAAGACGCTCTACAATCGATGTAAGCGCTGGAGCCAGATGGAGGTGTTCACCCGAATGATGCACGGCCTGGCGTCCGAGGCTGCCGACGAAAAGACCATCATGATCGATGCGACCTATCTGAAAGCGCACCGGACGGCCTCCAGCCTGCGGGTGAAAACGGGGGACGTGGCCGGCTGATCGGCCGCACGAAAGGCGGTATGAACACCAAGCTTCACGCCGTTGCCGATGCCCAGGGCCGCCCGATCAGCCTGTTTGTCACAGCCGGGCAAGTCAGCGACTACAGCGGAGCCGCCGCTTTGCTGCGCAGCTTTCCAAAGGCAGAGTGGATGCTGGCGGATCGGGGCTACGATGCCGATCGGTTCAGAGATGCGTTGAAAGACAAGGGCATAAACGCCTGCATCCCGGGCCGGAAAACCCGCAAGAAGACAGTTCGATACGACAAACGCCGCTACAAACGTCGAAACCGCATCGAGATCATGTCCGGAAGGCTCAAGGATTGGAGGCGCGTGGCCACACGCTGCGACAGATGTCCCATCGTCTTCCTCTCAGCCATAGCACTCGCCGCAACCGTCCTCTTCCGGCTTCGATGGTTAATGACCCTGGAGCCTAGCCCCCTGCCCCGAGCCCCCTGCGGCAAAGAGGTTTTGTTAATAGATTTCCGGCAGACTGATCCCCGGAATCGAAGGAACCCGCCATTGTCCCTCTCCGTGCCGCTGATCGCCGATCCAGACAGAACGCGCCGCGATCTGCTGATGCGGAAACGCGCGACCTTGGGCGGGGCGCGCGTCCTGGGCGTCGCGCCCCTGGGCGAGGCGCGGACGCTTCACGACCCTGCCCGGCAGGCCGCCGTCGGCCCGACCAGCGCGCCCGCCACAGCCGATCCGCCCAGCCGGATCGCCATCGCGGCGAAACTGCATGAACTCCAGGCCTTCCGCCAGGCGCTCGGCAAGACCGAAATCATGGTCTACGGCGCGGTCCGGCTCAATCTTCCGGTGATTCGCTACCTGGCCGCGCAAACCGGCCGGGGACAGGATCCGGCCCCGCTCGTCCTTGCGCTTGTGGCCGGGATGTCGCTGTGGTCCGCGCCGCCGACGGCGCGAGGCCAGGGCGCTGCCGATCCCGGTGGATCGGGAATGAGAAAAAACGCCCCCCCCCCGGGCCGCCCCTCCTGGAAGCATCGCCCGCAGAAGGGCGGAGGCCCGAGCCGCCTGGCCGAAACCTTCGGTCGGCGCCTTCGCGGCCCGGCGAATCCGGCGGGGCCGGATTGATCCTTCTCGGCGCCTCGACCGGCGGCATCGCCGCGCTGGAGACCGTGCTGGCGGTCTTCCCACCCGATTGTCCGCCGACGATGATCGTCCAGCACATCCGGGACGGTTTTGCCGAAAGCATGATCCGGCGCTTCCATCAGGACCTGGCCCCCCGGGTCGAGGCCGCGCGGGACGGCCAGGCCCTGCAACGTGGCACGATCCTGATCGCGCGGGACGGCGCGCATCACCTTGCGCTGTCTCACGGGGTCGGCGGACTGCGCGCCCGCCTGCTGCCAGGCGATCCGGTTTCGGGCCATCGTCCCTCGGCCGACATCCTGTTCCAGCATGGCGCCGCCGTCGCCGGGCGGATCACGATCCGCGCGGCGCTTCTGACCGGGATGGGGGTGAACGGGGCCGAGGGCCTTGCCGCCCTACGTGCCGCGGGCGCCCATGCCATCGCCCAGGACCAGGCCAATTCCGTCACCTGGGGGATGCCGCCCGCCGTGGTCGAGCGCGGCGCGGCGGTCGAGGTCCTGCCCGTGGATCGGATCGGGCGCGCGCTGCTGGCCGGGACGGATGCGGGCGTCACCCCCGCAAGGCGGGGCCCGCCATGACCGCCGCGACCACCATCCATGTCGTCCAGGGCAAATGCGCGATCTCGGACCGGCCCGGCACAGTGCTGACCACCATTCTCGGCTCTTGCGTCTCGGTCTGCATCTACGATCCGGCCGGGGGTCTGGGCGGCGGGTGTGTCGGGAGGATGAACCATTTCCTGTTGTCCGGGGCCGAGGGCCGACCCCAGGACACCCGCCACACCGCCGGAGAGATCACCGCCGCCGCCCGCGACGTCTCCGCGCGCGCCGAAACCCAGGCCGCCACGCTGGAGCAATCCGCCGCCGCGCAGAACCAGTTGACGGAAAGCGCGCGCTCCACCGCAGAGGGCGCGCGCGCCGCCGAAGCCGCCAGCCGCGACAATCACGCCATCGCCGACAAGGGTGCCTCGGTCGTGGTCGAGGCCGTTGAGGCGATGAAACGGATCGGCCAATCCTCGACCCAGATCAGCCGCATCATCGGAGTGATCGACGACATCGCATTCCAGACCAACCTTCTGGCCCTGAACGCCGGGGGCGAGGTCGTGCGCGACGCAGAGGCGGGGCGCGGCTTTGCCGTCGTGGCCTCCGAGGTGCGCGCCCCGGCCAAGCGGTCGGCCGAGGCCGTGCGCACGATCCAGGGCCTGATCAACCGCAGCGGCGAACAGACCGCCCAGGCCGTGAACCTGGTCGGCGCCCCCCATGTCGCCCTGGGCAAAATCGTCGAGGGTTCCGGCGAGATCAACATGACGGTGATCGAATCGGCCGCCTCGGCGCGAGGCCCGGGCGCTGTCGACCCCGGAAACCAACACCGCGATCCGCTATCTCGACGTGATGACCCAACAGAACGCCGCCATTACCAATACCACCACCAGTTCCCTCACCGCCGAAGCCCGGGACCTGATCGGCCTTGTCCAGCGGTTCTCGGGCCTGGCCGGTGATCCGGCGCTGGAGGGCTCCGTGAGCATGGGGATGGTTGCGCAAACGCAGCAGATCGCGAACGGGGCGGAGCGGCACGGGCTGAACTGACATCCATGCAGGAGAGCCCCGCGGGGGCCATCCGCCCGGGCCGCAATCGCAAGCCCGCACCGCCCGGCGAAGGCCGCAACCCGAAGCCGAGCCATCCGGCAAAGCCCGGACGCATAGACAAGACCGGACATTGCCCCGC
Source organism: Pseudogemmobacter sonorensis (assembly GCF_042762395.1). Taxonomy (NCBI): domain Bacteria; kingdom Pseudomonadati; phylum Pseudomonadota; class Alphaproteobacteria; order Rhodobacterales; family Paracoccaceae; genus Pseudogemmobacter; species Pseudogemmobacter sonorensis. The sequence continues at coordinate 84,863 of NZ_JBEFZE010000014.1, read as the reverse complement.
GATCCGTCGCGATGGGGCCAAGGATCGGGAGGCGCGCGGATGGCCTGTAAGCCGGATTCTGTCCGGGGGCGAGATGCCCCCTGGATGACCATTCCTCTCGCCCCGCCCTTGCGGACGGGATCAAGCTGCCAACCCGGGCCTCTCGGGCTGAAGCATCCCTGCGGCGGTCTCCCTTGCGGGACCGGACCCGCGCGAGGCCCCTATTCGGCATTGCTCCGGGCGGGGCTTGCCTTGCCGGTCCTGTTGCCAGTCCCGCGGTGGGCTCTTACCCCACCGTTTCACCATCACCATGCGGACGCATGGCTGTCTTTTCTCTGTGGCGCTTTCCCTCGGGTTGCCCCGGCCGGGCATTACCCGGCGCCCTTGCTTCATGGAGTCCGGACTTTCCTCGCGGGGCCCGGGGCCCCCCGCGGTCATCCAGCCATCCGCGCGACCCGCCGCTTAGGCCCCCGCACCGGCGCCGTCAACGGACAATCGCGCGACCTCGGCCATCCGGCCCAGGTCGGCCGCCGAGCAGGGCCCCTCGGCCCAGGGGCGAAAGCGCAGGCGGAAGGCGCGCAGCAGAGCCTCTTCCGGCAGGTCGGGATCATAGCCCACAAGGGTCGCAAGCGCGCGGAACCGGGCGGGATCGACCAGGCGGGGCGCCCCGACCGTCCGGGGCTCGCCGATCTCCGGCCAGATCGACAGCCCGCCAAGCGCCAGCCGCCGCCAGTCGAACCGCGCGCCCGGGTCGGATTTGCGCAGGGGCGCGATGTCGGAATGCGCGATCACCCCGTGCCGAGGGATCGACCAGCGCCGCATCACCCCGCGCAGCAGATCCTCCAGCGCGCGCATCTGCGGCTCGGGAAAGGGATGGTCGCCGCGATTGGCAAGCTCGATCCCGATGGAATGGCTGTTCACATCGGTCAGCCCGCGCCAATGGCCCGCGCCCGCATGCCAGGCCCGGGCCTCTTCGGGGACCAGCGCCTCGGCCTCGCCGGTTTCAGAGATCAGCCAATGCGCTGAAACCTCGGCCTGGGCATCGCAAAGCCGGGCGCGGGCGGCGGCGCAGCTTGCCATGGCCGTGTAGTGCAGAACCACCAGCGAGGGCCGCACGCCCCCGCGCCGCGCGCCGAAATTCGGCGAGGGAAAGCTCACTGCAAGGCGGCGCGGAAGGGGCGCGGATCCCAGCCGCAGGCAAAGCCGTCGCCATCGGGGTCAAGGCCCTGCCGGTCCCGCTCAGGCCCGCCGCGCGCCATGAAATCCTGCTGCGCCAGATCGGGCGAGGCATATTTCGCGCAGGCCACATTGGGATCCTTCCGCCCGAGGCCGGAGCGCGAATACATCTGCGTGCCGGGGTCATGGGTGGTCGCCAGCGCGAAGGCCACGATATTCGGGCCGGTGTCGCCGGGGCGCTGCGGCAGGTCCCTGGGCTGGACCACCACATATTGGCTGCGGTTGCGGGCGATGCGGTCGGCGTCGCTTTCGATCGACTCGCGCGACGCGACGGCGTCGAAATCGTTTTCGTCCGAGATGCGCGGGTTGGAATGGACCAGCTCGCCCGTCTGTTCCTGGATCCCGGCCGGGGCATTGCCGCGCGGGCGGTTGTCGGAACTGACGGGCGGCAGCGGCCCAGGGACAGAGGTGGCGCCGGATCCGGTGTTGCCGTCCAGCGCGGCCGAGACCGCCGCCACGTCGAACCCGCCCGGGGCCGCGACCGGCGCGGGGGTGGAGACCGTCGCGGGCGCCACGGCCGTGGTCTGGGCGCCGCGGATGTAGGAATTGTAATCCTGGAAGCCGACTCCCGCCCCGGAATCGGGCACCCTGGGGGCGCAGGCCAGCAGCACCACCGGGACGATCAGCGCGGGAAATATGCGGGTCTTCATCACTGCCTCACGAAATACACGCGCCGGATGCCTCGCCCCCGGGGAATGGTCGACCCGGGGCGCGACGACCGAAGCCCGACGTCGATCATTGCTTTAGGCCGGAGCGCAGGGGCCGGGCGCATTTTTCCGGCAGCCTTACCACCATTTCGACGGTTTGGCCACAAATCCCGCCGCGCGCTCCAGCACATGGGCGTGATTGAGAAGCCCGGCCTCGTCCCAGGGCCGCCCGATCAGTTGCAGGCCAAGCGGCAGCCCCTTGGCATCCAGCCCGACCGGGACCGAGATCCCGGGCAGCCCGGCCAGGTTCACCGTCACCGTGAACACGTCGTTGAGATACATCTCCACCGGATCGGCCGAGGCCATCGCCCCCAGGCCGAAGGCCGAAGACGGCGTGGCCGGGGTCAGGATCGCATCGACCCCCTCGGCGAAGACGGTCTCGAAATCGCGCTTGATCAGGGCGCGGACCTTGCGGGCGCGGTTGTAATAGGCGTCGTAGAACCCGGCCGAGAGCACATAGGTCCCGATCATCACCCGGCGCTGCACCTCGGCGCCGAAGCCTTCGGCACGGGTCTTTTCATACATCTCGGTGATGCCGTCCCCGGCCGCGAGCTTCGCGCGGTGGCCGTAGCGCACCCCGTCGTAGCGCGCGAGATTGGACGAGGCCTCGGCCGGGGCGATGACATAATAGGCGGGCAGCGCATATTTCGTATGCGGCAGGCTGATGTCGCGAATCTCGGCCCCCGCATCGCGCAGCATCTCGATGCCCCGTTGCCAGAGCGCGTCGATCTCGGCCGGGATGCCGTCCAGGCGGTATTCCTTCGGGATGCCGATCACCTTGCCGCGGATGTCGCCGGTCAATGCCGCCTCGAAATCCGGCACGGCAATGTCGGCGCTGGTCGAATCCTTCGGGTCGTGCCCGGCCATGGCCTGCAGGAAGATCGCGGCATCGCGCACGGTCTTGGTCATCGGCCCGGCCTGGTCGAGCGAGGAGGCGAAGGCGACGATGCCCCAGCGCGAGACCCGGCCATAGGTCGGCTTGATGCCGACGATGCCGGTGAAGGCGGCGGGCTGGCGGATCGAGCCGCCGGTGTCGGTTCCGGTCGCGGCAAGGCACAGATCCGCCGCCACCGCCGCCGCCGAGCCGCCCGAGGACCCCCCCGGCGTCAGCGCCACCTCCGAGCCTTCGGCCCGCCACGGGTTCACCGCATTGCCGTAGGTCGAGGTCTCGTTGCTGCTGCCCATGGCGAATTCGTCCATGTTCAGCTTGCCCAGCATCACCGCGCCCGCCTCGAAAAGCCTCGCCGTGACGGTGGATTCGTATTCCGGCCGGAACCCGTGCAGGATGGCCGAAGCCGCCTGGGTCGGCACGCCCTTGGTGCAGAAAAGATCCTTTATCCCCAACGGTATGCCGCATAAAGACGGCGCATCCCCCGCCTCGATCCGCCGATCCGCCGCCCGGGCCTGGTCCAGCGCGATCTCGGGCGTCTTGTGGACGAAGGCGCCCAGGGCGTCGCCCGCGTCGATCGCGGTCAGGCAGGACATGGTCAGGTCCAGGGCCGAGATTTCGCCCTTGCGCAGCGCTGCGCGCGCGGTCTCGATGGTCCAGGTATTCGCGCTCATTCCACCACCTTCGGCACGGCGAAGAAGCCCTCGCGGGCTTCGGGGGCATTCTTCAGCACCTGGGCCTGGAGATCGCCGTCGGTCACCACATCGGCGCGCCGCTTGAGCCGCATCGGCGTGACCGAGACCATCGGCTCGACCCCGGTCACATCCACCTCGCCCAACTGCTCCATGAAGGTCAGGATGCCGGACAATTCGCGCGCCAGATCGGGCAGCGCCGCTTCCTCGACGCGGATGCGGGCGAGCTTCGCCACCTTCCGCGCCGTTTCTGTGTCGATGGACATGGGTGGGCTTCCCCCTGGTCGGTCCTTGGTGCTTGCGCGCCCCGTTTAGCCCCGCGACCCGCGCCGCGCAAGGTAAGCGACGCCGCCGGGCCCCGGGAAAGGCGACGGAAGACCGCAGGACGGCGCGGCAGAAAACGCATTGCCCCCGGGCAGCGTTCCGGCTTAACCTCGGACCCGATCCGTATCCGGGCCGAGCCGTAAAGGGTGTCGTCAGGTTGAAGCAGGACATCGAGTTTCCGATCCCCGGCCCCTCCTCCTCGACCGAGGAGCATCTCGGCTTCAAGTTTCGCGTCGTGGCGAACCAATTCAACCAGTTCGTCACGCGCCGGATGCAGTCGGCGGGCCTTACGCCGCCGGAATGGGCGGCGCTTCGTCTGATCGCCGAGGTGCAGCGGCTGCATCCCAGCCAGCTCGCGCTCGCGATGGCCACCACCCGGGGCGCGAGTTCGCGGCTGGTGGAAAAGCTGGTCGACCGCGGCTTCGTTTCGCGCATCTCGATCCCGGGGGACCGGCGGACCCATCTGCTTACCCTGACCGAGGCGGGCCAGCGGATCTCGGACCGGGTCGCCGGGCTGGGGCTTGAATGCGACGTGGAATTCTTCGCCCCCCTGGGCGCAGAGGAACGCGGCCAGCTTCTCGACCTTCTCGGGCGGCTGAGCCTGTTTCACCGCGAGGCCGCGCCGCAACCGCTTCCCCGGCCGCAAGAGGCCACGAACGGCCGTTGGCCGACACCCGCCGCCCCGGCCTGAACGCGGATCGGGCCACAGGCGAACCCCGGAGAAGGCGCACGGGAGCGGGAAACTCTCAGCGCCGCGCCGCGAAGAAGTCGCGCAACAGGACCTCCGCCGCTCCTGCCCCGATCCCGTCATAGACCTCGGGCGCGTGATGGCACTGCGGATGCGAAAACACCCGCGCCCCCACCGCCACGCCGCCCGATTTCGGATCCGCCGCGCCATAGTAAAGCCGCCGGATCCGCGCCGCCGAGATCGCCGCCGCGCACATCGGGCAGGGCTCCAGCGTGACATGCAGGTCGTGGCCGGGCAGCCGCTCGACCCCCGCGGCTAGACAGGCCGCGCGGATCGCCAGCACCTCGGCATGCGCGGTGGGATCGCACAGCTCACGGGTGCGGTTCCCGGCGCGGGCCACCACCTCGCCATCGGGCGAGACCACCACGGCGCCCACCGGAACCTCGCCGCGCAGGCCCGCGGCGCGCGCCTCTTCCAGCGCGGCCTCCATGAAGGATCTGAACGGCAATTGCCCCTTCCTCTCGACTGAAATACGCTTGGGGCCCGGGCGCAGACCGCCCGGACGATTTCCCACCTCGCGCAAAGGTTTCCCGTGATGGCCGACAAATCAACCCCCGCCGGCCCGACCCCCGCCAAAACCGCGCCCGCCGGCGAGCGGATCGCCAAGGTGCTGTCGCGGCGCGGCGTCGCCTCGCGGCGCGAGGCCGAGCGGCTGATCGAGGCGGGCGAGGTCACCGTGAACGGCCGCGTGATCGACAGCCCGGCGCTGAACGTGACCGGAGCCGACCGCATCACGGTTTCCGGCAAGGCGCTGCCCGACGAGGCGCCCGCGCGGCTGTGGCTTTACTACAAGCCCGAGGGGCTGGTGACCTCGGCCTCGGACGAGAAGGGCCGCGACACCGTTTTCGATCATCTGCCCGAAGACATGCCGCGCGTGATGTCGGTCGGGCGGCTGGACCTCAATTCCGAGGGGCTGCTGCTTCTGACCAACGATGGCGCGCTCAAGCGCAGGCTGGAACTGCCCTCGACCGGCTGGCTGCGCAAATACCGCGTGCGCGTGAACGGCGCGCCCGACGACGTGAAGCTTCAGCCCCTGCGCGACGGCATCACCGTCGAGGGCGAACATTTCCAGCCGATGCAGGTCACGCTCGACCGCCAGCAGGGCGCGAATGCCTGGCTGACCGTCGGCCTGCGCGAGGGCCGCAACCGCGAGATCCGCCGCGCGATGAACGCGGTCGGGCTTTATGTGAACCGGCTGATCCGGGTCTCATACGGGCCGTTCCGGCTGGGCGAATTGCAGCCGGGCCAGGTCGAGGAGGTCCGCCCCCGCGTCCTGCGCGACCAGTTGGGCGAGGATCCGCGCGAGGCGGCCCCCACGACCGAGACCGCCAGACGCCCGGGGCGGGCGCCCGTCGGGAGGGGCGCGAAGCCCGGCGCCAAACCCACGGCGAAACCCGGGAGCGGATCGGACAGGCGCCAGCCGAGCCAGGTTCAGCCGGGCGGCAGCAAGCCGGACGGGGGGAAAGCGCGCGCGGGCGGGCCGGGAAAGGCCGCCGCCGCGACCGGCAAGGCCACAGCCACCAGAACGCCCGCGCTGCCCCGCCCCCTGAAACCCGGCGAGGGGCTGCGCAGCCTGTCCGCCGCCTGGAAAACCGCCGTGACCCCGCGCCTTTCGCCCCAGGACGGACCGGAACCCGCCGCCCGGCCCGGAAAGGCCAAGCCCGCCGCCAAAACCGGCACCAGACCTGCGGCCAAACCCGCCGGATCGAGGGTCGCGGGCACCACGCGCAAGGGCGCGGCCAGCCCGAAGGCCGAACCGAAAACCGCAGCCGCACGGAAGGAGGCCCCCGACCGGACCGGCGACCGGACTGGCGGCAAACCCGCCGCGGCCGCCCCCAGGACCGGCAAGCCCGTCGGCGAGCGATCCGGCCCGGGCGCGAAACCCGTCTCCGGCGCAAGATCCGGGACGGTCGAAAGATCCGGGACGGGCGGCAAGGCCCCGGCCTCGGCAACGACCCCGCGCAAGGCGGGAGTCGCGCCGAAAGGCCGTGGCCCCGCCACCACGCGCCCAGGACCGGGCCCGAAACCCGGCCCGAAACCCGGCGGGGGCCGCCCGAGGGGCTGAAAAGGGGGGAACAATCCCGCGCATTCCCCCCGCGCGCGGCCTCTGCGCGCTGGTGCGGCGCAACGCCATCCGCTAGGATCGCCGCGACGACGGCGCAGACCGCGCCGACATAGCCCGGAAATTCCGAATGTCCGAAACAGGCCTGCGAACGCTCTCGATCTTCCTTCTGGTCGCCCTTGTCCTTTATGTTGCCGGTTCGGGAGGGGTGTAATGGCGGCCCAGCGTTTTTCCGGCCGCTACAGCCCACAGGGCAGCCCCTCGGACAAGAGCCCGCTCGCCCCGCCGCCCGCGGGCAGTCCCAGGCCGCGCGGGCGCTGGCGCACGACGCTTTTGTTCCTGTCGGCCTTCGCCTTCCTGTTCCCGGCCTTCGGCGACGCCCCCGGCGCCATGCTCCTGGGGCTGATCGCGGGCGGGCTTCTGATCCTGTCGGCCTGGCTGACGCGCGAGGGGCTGACCGCCCGCACCGCCTGGGAGGCGCGCAGGATCGCCCGCCGCCCCGCCCTGCCCCGCATCCTTCTGGGCGCCGCGGTCACCGGGCTTGCGCTGTTCACCGGCGGCGTGATCGCGCATGGGCTGTCGCTTTATCCGCTGTTCTACGCCCTGGCCGGGGCGGCGCTGCATCTGGGGGCCTTCGGGCTCGACCCGATGCGCGACAAGGGGATGGAGGGGGTGGACCGCTTCCAGACCGATCGCGTCGCCCGCGCCGTGGCCGAGGCCGAGGCCACGCTGGCCCAGATGAAGGATGCGATCCTGCGCGCCAGGGATCGCGGGCTGGAACAGAGGGTGGAGCGTTTCGCCGCCTCGGCCCGGGCGCTGTTCCGCCAGGTCGAATCCGATCCGGGCGACCTGACGGCGGCGCGGCGCTATCTGTCGGTCTATCTTGAGGGCGCGCGCGACGCGACGGTGAAATTCGCCGATCTCTGGGCGCAGAACCGCGACGCCCAGGCCCGCGCGGAATATGAAAGCCTGCTCTCGGACCTGGAAACCACCTTCGCCGACCGCACGAAACGGCTTCTGGAAGGCGGGCGCACCGATCTCGACATCGAGATCGGCGTGCTGCGCGACCGGCTGAAATACGAAACCCCGAAGTCCGGCGCGCCTTCGTGACCGCCGAAACCCTGCCCCATCGCAAAGCGTGAGATCCGCATATGACCAGTGAAACCATCCGCGAAGAAGCCGAAGCCCTGCTGAGCGAGGTCGAGAAGGTCTCGGCCGTCCTGCTGCCCGAGCCGGGCACCGAACTGGTGCCGCTTGAGGCCGCCGATCCCGGCAAGGCCGCCCAGATCGAAAAGCGCATGACCGAGCTTGACCTCGGCAATACCCAGTCGATCATCTCCTTCGGTTCCTCGGCCCAGGCCGAATTGCAGGTCATCAGCCAGGAGATGCTGCAGGACGTCAAGAACAAGGACGTAGGCCCGGCAGGGGACAGCCTGCGCAAGATGGTCACCTCGATCCGCGGCTTTTCCACCGACGAGCTGGACCTGCGCCGCGAACGCTCGTGGTGGGAGAAGCTGACCGGCAAGGCCGCGCCCTTCGCCAATTTCGTGGCGAAATACGAAACCGTCCAGAGCCAGATCGACGTGGTCACCAAAGAGCTTCTGGGCCATGAGACCAAGCTGCTGAAGGACATCAAATCGCTTGACGTGCTTTATGCCAAGACGCTGGATTTCTACGACGAACTGGCGCTTTACATCGTCGCGGGCGAGGAAAAGCTGAAAGAGGCCGACACCGTCACCATCCCCGCCAAGGAGGCCGAGGTCCAGGCCGCGCCGGAAAACGACCAGGTGATCAAGGCGCAGGAATTGCGCGACCTGCGCGCCGCGCGCGACGATCTGGAACGCCGTGTCCATGACCTGAAGCTGACCCGCCAGGTCACCATGCAGTCGCTGCCCTCGATCCGGCTGGTGCAGGAAAACGACAAGAGCCTGGTGACCAAGATCAACTCGACCCTGGTGAACACCGTGCCGCTGTGGGAGACCCAGCTTGCCCAGGCCGTCACCATCCAGCGATCGAAAGAGGCCGCCGAATCGATCCGCGCCGCCAATGACCTGACGAACGAGTTGCTGTCCTCGAACGCGAAGAACCTGCAGGAGGCCAACCGCACCGTCCGCCAGGAGATGGAGCGCGGCGTCTTCGACATCGAGACGGTGAAACAGGCCAATGCCACGCTGATCGCCACCATCAACGAAAGCCTCGCCATCGCCGACGAGGGCAAGGCCCGCCGCGCCGCCGCCGAGGAGGAGCTCAAGAAGATGGAGACCGAATTGCGCGACACGCTCGCCGCCGCCAAGGCGCGCGAACTCGGCTCGGTCCAGCCGCAGGCATGATCCCCCGGGCACAGCGCCTGAACCGCCTTCTCCCCGCCGCCCTCGTGGCGGCGGGGCTTTCGGCCTGCGTGGTCGAGCCCGCCACCTCGCCCCGGCCGCAGCCCGCGCCGGTCCGTCCCGCCCCCTCGCCCGAAACCGCGCCCGAAACCGCCAAGAGCGCCGCCGCCCGGCTCTATTTCGCCGAGGTGCAGCGGGTGCTGCTGTCGCAGGGGCTTTTGCGCACCGACACCGGCGCCCGCGACGCCCCCTTCGGCCAGCGCCAACTGACCGAGAATTTCATCCGCATCGCGCTTTACGACGAATATTCCCGCAGCGCGGGCGCCTTCACCCGGGGCGAGACGCCCTCGATCCTGCGCAAATGGGTGGCGCCGGTGCGGATGCAGATCCATTTCGGCGCCTCGGTCCCCGAGGCCCGCCGCGCCACCGACCGGGCAAGGATCTCGTCCTATCTGGCACGGCTTTCCGGCGTCACCGGCCATCCGATGAGCGTGGTGGAAAGCGGCGGGAACTTCTCGCTCTACATCGTATCCGAGGATGAGCGCGAGGCGCTGGCGCCGCAGTTGCGCGCCGACATGCCGGGGCTGAGCGCCAAGGACATCCACGACGTCACCGCCATGCCGCGCACCACCTATTGCCTGGTCTATGCGCTGTCGAAGGGCAGCAGCGGGGTCTATGCGCGCGCGGTCGCTGTGGTCCGCGCCGAACATCCCGACCTTCTGCGCCAGTCCTGTTTCCATGAGGAAATCGCCCAGGGGCTGGGCCTGCCGAACGACTATCCGCGCGCCCGGCCCTCGATCTTCAACGATGACGAGGAATTCGCGCTGCTGACGCCGATGGACGAGATGATGCTGAAAATGCTCTACGATCCGTCGCTGCGCCCCGGCATGGCCGAGGCCGAGGCCCGGCCCATCGTGGAATCCCTTGCCCGCCGCCTTCTGGGCGGCGATACATGACCCTGCCGCGCGCCCTACAAGCGGGCGCGCGGCCAAGCCATTACCAGGAGAGCCGCCATGGTCTTCGATTTCCTCAAAGGTGAATTCATCGACGTCATCTCCTGGCTCGATGATTCGCACGACACGATGGTCTGGCGCTTCGAGCGCCGGGGCCAGGCGATCAAATACGGTGCGAAACTGACCGTGCGCGAAGGCCAGGCCGCCGTCTTCGTCCATGAGGGGCAGTTGGCGGATGTGTTCGGCCCCGGTCTCTACATGCTCGAGACCAACAACATGCCGATCATGACCACGCTTCAGCATTGGGACCACGGCTTTCAGTCGCCCTTCCAGTCCGAGGTCTATTTCGTCGACACCACCCGCTTCACCGACCAGAAATGGGGCACCCGCAACCCGATCATGGCCCGCGACCCGGAATTCGGGCCGGTCAGGATCCGCGCCTTCGGCAGCTATGTGATGCGGGTGACCGAGCCGGGCCTGTTCATGACCGAGATCGTCGGCACCAATGGCGAATTCACCACCGACGGCGTGTCGAACCAGATCCGCAACATGATCGTCCAGGCCGCCAGCCAGGCGCTGGCCGGATCCGGGATCCCGGTTCTGGACATGGCGGCGAACACCCAGGACCTGGGGAAGGTGATCGCGGGCGCCATCGCGCCCAAGGTCGCCGAATATGGGCTGTCGATCCCGGAATTCTACATCGAGAACATCAGCCTGCCCGAAGAGGTGGAAAAGGCGCTCGACAAGCGCACCTCGATGGGGGTGGTGGGCGATCTGCAGAAATACATGCAGTTCAACGCCGCCGAGGCGATGGGGAACCCGGCCAGCGGCGCGGGTTCGGCCATGGCGACCGGCGCGGGGATGGCGATGGGGATGGGGATGGCCCAGAACTTGGGGGCCCAAAACGCCGGCCCCTGGGGCACGATGCCCGCCGCCGCCGCGCCGCAGGCTCCGCCGCCGCCGCCGCCCGCCGGGGTGCAATGGCATCTGGCCGAGAACGGCGCCACCCGCGGCCCGTTCTCGGAAAGCGAACTGGCAGCAATGGCGCTTTCGGGGGCGCTGACGCGCGCCAGCCTGGTGTGGTCGGCGGGGATGGAGGGCTGGAAGCCCGCGGCCGAGACCGCGCTTTCCAGGATCTTCCTTCAGGTCCCCCCGCCTCCGCCCGCGCCCTGAGATGCAGGGGGGCGCCCGCCCCCATTCAAGCCCCCCTCCCAGCCACCTGATCCGAGCCCGCCCCGCAAGATGTGCGCCAAGAAGGTAAATCGCTGGCCCTGCGCGCAATGTGGTGCGCAGATGCGCTTTCTGCCGGGCCAGACCGAACTGGTCTGCGCCCATTGCGGCCATGTCCAGACCATCAGCGCGGCCGATTCCGAGCATCGCCAGGCCGCTCTGCGCGAGCATGACCTGGCCCAGGGGCTGCGCGACGACCTTCCGGGCGAGGCGATGGAGGTCGTCCGCACCACCCGCTGCACCGGCTGCGGCGCGCTGATCGAGCTGGAGGGCGCGCGCCATGCCACCGAATGCCCGTTCTGCGCGACGCCCGTGGTCACCGACACCGGCGCCACGCGGCAGATCAAGCCCCAGGCGCTGGTGCCCTTCGCCTATAGCGAGAAACAGGCGCGCGAAGCGCTGACGAAATGGCTGGGCTCGCTGTGGTTCGCGCCCTCGAAACTGCTGGAATACACCCGCAAGAACCGGGCGATGACCGGGGTCTATGTGCCGTTCTGGACCTTCGACGCCGAGACCCGCTCGGCCTATAGCGGGCAGCGGGGCGATGCCTATTACGTCACCCGCACGGTCACGGTGAACGGCAAGCAGCAGACCCGGCAGGAGCGCAAGATCCGCTGGACCTCGGTCCGGGGGCGGGTCGCGCGCGGCTTCGACGATGTGCTGATCCTTGCCTCGCTCAGCCTGCCGCAGCGGCTTGGTCGGGCGCTGACGAAATGGGACCTGTCGCGGCTGGAGCCCTATTCCGCCGATTACCTCGCCGGTTTCACCGCCGAGGGCTATACGGTGGGCCTTGCGGACGGCAATGCCCAGGCCAGACAGGAAATGGCGGCGGTGATCGCCCAGGACGTGCGCCGCGACATCGGCGGCGACGAGCAACGCATCGCCTCGATCGACACCGATTATTCGGACGAGACCTTCAAGCATATCCTGCTGCCGGTCTGGATGGCGGCCTATCGCTATGGCGGCAAAAGCTATCGCTTCCTGGTCAATGCCCAGACCGGCGAGGTCCGGGGCGAGCGGCCCTGGTCGGTCTGGAAGATCACCTTCGCCGCGATCGGCGTGGCGATCCTGGTGGCGGGCGGGCTCTACATCGCCAATGAGGGCGGGGCCTTCGACGATGTGGACGGCCTGGACTACTGGATCGACTGATCCGGGCGCAAACGCCCCGGGCGACCCGGTTGACACCGCCCCCCGCCGCGCCCAGAACATCCCCCATTCCAGACCCGAGGCCCCCATGCCCATCGACCTGACCCGCAGCCTGCCCCATGCCCGCATCCCCGAACTGCCCGATCCCTATTTCGGCAAGGTCCGCGACTGTTACGACCTGCCGCCCTCGGCGGACTGGCCCGAGGGGCGGCGGATCCTGATCTCCTCCGACCGGATCTCGGCCTTCGACCGCATCCTGGCGGCGATCCCGTGGAAGGGCCAGGTGCTGACCCAGACCGCGCGCTGGTGGTTCGACCAGACCGCCGCGATCTGCCCCAACCATGTCACCGCCTATCCCGACCCCAATGTGGTGATCGGGCGGCGCCTGCGGATCCTGCCGGTCGAGGTGGTGGTGCGCGGCTATCTCGCCGGCACCACCTCGACCTCGATCCTGCCGCGCTACAAGGCGGGCGAGCGCGAGATCTACGGCCACCGCCTGCCCGAGGGGCTGCGCGACAACGAGGCGCTGCCGCAAGCCATCATCACCCCCACCTCGAAAGCCTTCGACGGCGGCCATGACGAGCCGCTGACCGAGGCCGAGATCATCGCGCGGGGCCTTCTGACCCGGGCGCAATGGCAGGAGGTGTCGGAAAAGGCGCTGGCGCTGTTCGACTTCGGCCAGAAGAAGGCCGCCGGACGCGGGCTGATCCTGGTCGACACCAAATACGAATTCGGGCTGGATACGGCGGGGAACATCCTGCTCGCCGATGAGATCCACACCCCCGATTCCAGCCGCTACTGGATCGCCGAGGGCTATCAGGAGGCGCTTGAGACCGGCGCCCGCCCGCCCAGTTTCGACAAGGACGTGATCCGCTCCTGGGTGGTGGCGCGCTGCGATCCCTACAAGGATGAGGTGCCCGAGATCCCGGCCGAGATGATCGCCCGCACCTCGGCGGTCTATATCGACGCCTTCGAGACGATCACCGGCCAGCGTTTCGTCCCCGACATGACGGGCGAGACGCCGCTGGCGCGGATCCGCGCCAATCTGGCGCCCTATTTCGCCTGAGGCTGGGGTCGGCCGATGATCCTTTGCGCGGGCGAGGCGCTGATCGACATGCTGCCCCGGGTCTCTGACGCCGGAGAGCGGTGCTTCGCCCCCCTGCCCGGCGGCGCGGTCTTCAACACCGCCGTCGCGCTTGGCCGCCTTGGCCTGCCGGTCGGGCTGTTCGCCGGTGTCTCGACCGATCTGATGGGAGAGATCCTGGCGGAACGGCTGGCCGCCTCGGGGGTCGAGACGCGCTATCTTGCGCGCTCCTCGCGCCCGACGACGCTTGCCTTCGTGGAACTTCGGGACGGCCAGCCCCGCTATGCCTTCTACGACGAGGGCAGCGCCGGGCGCATGCTTGCCGCCGCCGACCTGCCCGATCTGCCGCCCGCCGATCCGTCCGGCGGAACCGATGCGCTGTTTTTCGGTGGCATCTCGCTGGTCGGCGCGCCGGGGGCCGAAACCTTCAAGGCGCTTTTCCTGCACGAATCCGACCGGCGCGTGGTGATGGTCGATCCCAATATCCGCCCCGGCTTCATCGGCGCCGAAGAGGCCCGCTACCGCGCCCGGATCGCCCGCATGATCGCGGGCGCCGATATCGTGAAACTGTCGGATGAGGATCTGGCCTGGCTCGAAGGCCCCGGCGCCCCCGTGGATCTGGGGCGCGCGATCCTGGCGCGCGGGCCCGCGCTGGTCCTCGTCACCGAAGGCGCGCGCGGCGCCACCGCGATCACCCGGCACCATGCGCGGCGGATCGAGGCCCACCCGACCCGCATCGCCGATACCGTGGGCGCGGGCGACACCTTCAACGCGGGCGTCCTGGCCGCGCTGTGCCGCGAGGGCGCGCTGAGAAAACCTCTCCTGCGCGATCCCCCGCCCGAATTGCTGGACCGCTGCCTGGCCCTGGGTGTGCGGGCCGCCGCCGTCACCGTCTCGCGCCCCGGCGCCGACCCGCCCTGGGCGCATGAGCTGTGAGGGCGGTCGTCCAGCGAGTCTGTGACGCCGAAGTCGCCGTCTCGGGACGGGTCGTCGGCCGCTGCGGGCGCGGGCTTCTGGTGCTGGTCTGCGCCATGCAGGGCGATGACGAGGCCACCGCCGCGCGGCTGGCCGCCAAGATCGCGAAACTGCGCATCTTCCGCGACGCCGGGGACCGGATGAACCTGTCCGTCCGCGACATCGGCGGCGCGGCGCTGGTGGTCAGCCAGTTCACCCTTGCCGCCGACCTGCGCGGCAACAGGCCCGGCTTTTCCACCGCCGCCGCGCCCGAGACCGGCAAAAGGCTTTACGAACATTTCGCCGCCGCCCTGGCCGCCGAAGGCGTGCCGGTCGAGACCGGCATCTTCGGCGCCGACATGAAGGTCGGCCTGACCAACGACGGGCCGGTCACGATCTGGATCGACACCGCGACGTCGTGACCGCCCCCACTCAGTTGAACGGGTTGGAGGCCTTCGTGCTTTGCTGCGTGATCACATCGCCGCACTCCAGCAGCGCCTCGATCGAGGCGCGCGAACCCGCCAGCGAGTAATCCTGCACCGCACCGCCGCTGGAATTGCGCAGGAACAGGCGGTTGCCCTGCGCCACCTCAAGGATGAACCGCCCGCCATCGTCGCTGTCGGGCAGGGTGAACAGCACCGAATTGCGATACAGTTCGGCATTGGTCAGGTTCCAGATCGGTTTCCTGTCGATCTGCAATTGCAGGTCCGAGCTTCCGCTGTCGCCGAAATCCCATTGCGGCGAATGGAACTGAAGCTGGACCGAGCCGTCCTGGAAGGTCCAGAGCGAGAAGCTGCTCGCGCCATTGTCGACCTTGGCCTGGCAGCCCAGGCCGCCATCATCCCAGGCGACGATCTCGACCTGCCATTGCTTGGAGCTGAACACGACCTCGGATTGCCAGGCCAGCGCGGGCAGGGCAAAGGCCGCCGCCGCAAGGGCGCCCGCACAAAGCCGCCGAAGAACCGTCTGCGGGAAAATCCATTGAGAAATCATCTGCCGCGCCCCTCTGCCGCGCCTTTTCCGTCGCCCTTCACTTTGGGGCGGAAGCCGCGATCAGGCAAATGAAAATTCCGGTCATCCGGCCGAAGAGAGGGGCGCCCCGGCCCGGCCGCGCGCCCTCAGTCCGCCCATTCCCAGGGGCCGGTGAAGCCGCCCAGAACCGCCTGCACCGCCTCTTGCGGCGCCGAACCGGCCGGGGCGATCCGCGCCACCAGCCCGCGCTTCTTGTCCTCGACCACGCTTTCGACATGCAGCGCAAGCCCGGCCTCGGCCAAGGCCTTGTCATAGACCCGGGCGATCGCCAGCCGCCGCAGGTCGGGCTTGAACACCTTGCCCACGGCGGTTTTGGGCAGTTCGGTCAGGATCTCGACATGTTTGGGCTGAGCCGCGCGCTCCGAGATATGGCCTTCGCAATAGGCGGAAAGCTCGTCCGCGGTGACGGTCGCGCCCGCCACCAGCTCGACATAGACGCAGGGCAATTCGCCGGCATGGGCGTCCGGCTGGCCGATCGCGCCGACCACCGCCACCGCCGGATGGCCGTTCAGCGCCTCTTCGATCACGGCCGGGTCGATGTTGTGGCCGCCCCGGATGATCAGATCCTTGGCCCGCCCGGTGATCCACAGATAGCCGTCGGCGTCGATCCGCCCCAGATCCCCGGTGCGCAGGAAGCGGCCTTCGGCGAAGAGATCGCGGTTCTTGTCGACCTCGGTATAGGTCGAGCCCTCATAGACGCCGGGATTGGCGACGCAGATCTCGCCCACCTCGTCAGTGGCGGCCTCGGTGAAGCCGCCATTGCCGTCGCGGTTGAGGATCCTGACATGGGTATAGGGGAAGGGCAGCCCGACCGAGCCGATCTTCTTACGGCCCTCGGGCGGGTTCACGGCGACCAGGCAGGTGGCCTCGGTCAGGCCGTAGCCCTCGCATATCTCGACCCCGGTCGCGGCCTTGAAGCGGTTGTAAAGCTCCACCGGCAGCGGGGCCGAGCCGGAAAAACCGTTGCGCAGGGTCGAGATATCGGCATTCACCGGCCGCTGCATCAGCGCGGCCAGCGCGGTCGGCACGGTGACCAGATAGGTGGCGCGGTAGCGTTCGACCAGTTTCCACAGATTGTCGAACACCCCTTCGCCCCGGTATCCGGCCGGCGTCGGCAAGACCACATGCGCCCCCGAGGCGATGGTGGACATGAAGATCGGATAGGCCGCGAAGACATGGAACAGCGGCAGCGGGCACATGATCACATCGGTTTCGCGAAACAGCAGGCTCGCCCCCAGCCAGCCGTTGTAGACCATGCCCGAGACCTTGTGCTGCGCGACCTTGGGCATGCCGGTGGTGCCGCCGGTGTGGAAATAGGCCGCGACGCGGTCCGCGGGCGGATCGTCGAAGGTCAGGGCCCCGGCGGGATGCGCCGCGATGGCCTGGCGGAAGGACAGCACGTCGGCATGATGCGCGATCGGGTTCTTCGGGCGCAGCAGCGGCACGATCAGCCGCTTCACCCCGGTCAGGTAGTTCAGCAGATCCACCTCGACCACCGCCTTGACCGTGGGGGCGTGGCGCACCGCCTCGGCCACCTTCTGGGCGATGTCGGTCTTGGGAAAGGCGCGCAGGGTGACCACGACCTTCGCCCCGGTCTCGCGCAGGATGGACGAGATCTGCTCGGGCTCCAGCAGGGGGTTGATCGGATTGACGATCCCCGCGACCGAACCCGCGACCAGCGTCACCGCCGTCTCTAGCGTGTTGGGCAGCACATAGGCGACCACATCCGAAGGCCCGACGCCAAGCGCGCGGAACAGGTTCGCGGCCTGGGTGACCTGGGCGTGGAACTGGTTCCAACTGAGCGTGACCTTCGCCGCGTCGGGATCCGAGAAAAGCTGGTAGCTGATCGCCGGGCGCGTGCCATGGGCGGTCTGCGCGCGGGTCAGGAAATCATACATCGTGCGGGCGGTGTCGCGATCCTGCCAGCGCGCTTCGGCCTCGATGGCCCTCAGATCGTCTTTCGTCGCGAAAACCCGGCGGGGGGCGCCCCCCGCATCCGCTGTCGTCACTGCCATGTTCTTCCTCCCCTTCGCGCAGGCATCCCTTCCCCTCCGGGATGCATCCGGGCCCTCCGGGATGCGCCCGAAGCCCCCCGGGATGCGTCAGGGCAATTCTGGGGCCGGGGCGCGGCATTTCCAACCGTTTTCCACCGCCGGAAACGCAACGTCAAAGTCGGGATCGTCAGAGCCGGGCCGCGATTTCGTCCAGCCGGGCAGCCAGCAGCGCGGGCGCGGCGAAAAACGGCGAATGGCCGCAGGGCAGCTCGAACCGGTTCGCCTGCGGCACGGTCAGGGCCATGCGGGCCTGATCCTCGGGCGGGATCGCGCGGTCATCGGTGCAGCGCAGGTAGAAGCGCGGCAGGTCCTGCGAGCGCGGGGTCAGCGCCAGCGCGGTTTCCTGCGGCGCGATCGGCTCGGCGCAGAGGTGGCGGGCGGCCAGTTCCAGATCCTCGGGCGGGCAATCGTGATAGAACAGCTCGCGGATCTGCGCCGGATCGAAGCCGTAGCTAGCCGTGGCGCGGTCGACGCGGATCGCGGGCGGCAGGGGTTGCAGGCGCTGTTCGCGGCGCAGGCTGCCGACCGAACTGCCGTCGCGCGGCGCATAGGCGCAAAGATAGACCAGCGCGCGGATGCGGGCGGGGTCGATCTCGGCGGCGGCGGTGATCGGCAGGCCCGCGGCGGAATGGCCCAGCACCACCGCCGGGCCGGGCAGCGCCGCAAGGATCGCCCCGGCCTGATCGGCCAGGCTGGTCGCGGCCCCGCCCCGCCCGGGCAGGTCGATGGCGCGGGCGTCATGGCCAAGCGCCCTCAGCGCCGGGATCACCCGGTGCCAGCACCAGGCGCCATGGCCCGATCCATGGATCAGCAGGATATCAGCCATGCCCGATCCCCGTCAGGAAAGCGTCGAGGATCGCGGCATATTCGGCGGGTTTCTCGGCCATGGGGATATGGCCCGCGCCTCGGATCAGGCGGAAATCGTGGCCGGGGATCAGCCTGGCGGTCTCGCGCACCAGATCGGCGGGGGTGGAGCCGTCGTTGCCACCCGCGATGAACAGCGCGGGCAGGCGCAGGCTTGCGGTGGTCTCGTAGAAATCCGTCCCGGCGATGGCGGCGGCGGCGCCCGCCCAGCCCTGGGCATCGGTGGCGAGGAAGGCCCGCGACAGGCCCGGCAACGCGGGGTTGAGCCGCCAGTTCCGGCCCAGCCAGCGCTCCATATTGGCGTCGTGGATCGCGGCCAGGCCACTTTCGCGCACGCTGTCGATCCGCGCCTGCCATTGCGCGGCGGTGCCGATCCGCGCCGCCGTGTTCGACAGCACGACGCCACGCACCAGATCCAGCCGCTTGACCGCCAGACCCTGCGCCACCAGCCCGCCGATGGACAGGCCCAGGACGACCGTCTCGCGCAGCCCGGCATGTTCGATCAGCCTTTCGGCATCGCGCACGAGCTGCCCCATCGCGTAAGGCCCCGGCGGCACGCCGCTTTCGCCATGGCCGCGCAGGTCGAACCGCAGGATGCGGTGGCGCGGCAGCAGCGCCGCCACCTCGTCCCAGAGCCGCAGGTTGAGGCCGAGCGCATGGATCAGCACCAGCCCCGGCCCCTTCGCGGGGCCGGAGAGTTCGGCATTCAGCCGCAGGTCGGGAAGGAAGATCGGAGCCATCCGCCGATTTCGCCCCGACCGACCGCCCGCGTCAAGGCCCCGGCTGCGGGGTCCGGCCGGAGGCTCAGGTCGGGGGACGCTCAATGGTCGGGGCCCGATATCCGGGAAATCGCGCCACAGGCGGAACGCCCGCTCCGGCGGCGCCCGGCGGGAAACCGCGCGCCCTGCCCGGGAACCGAGGCCCCGGCGGAGCGGCTCAGGCCGCCTGGATCGCCTCGGCGAAAAGGTCGGGATCGACATTGCCGCCCGAGACGACGCAGATCACCGTATCGGGCAGATCCGCCGCCCGATCCTTCCCCCCCAGACCAAGCGCCGCCGCCAGCGCCACCGCCCCGCCCGGCTCGGCCACCAGCCGCAGGTGGTGGAAGGCCGCCGCCACCGCCCGAAGCGCCGCGCCGTCCGGGACCGCGAGGCCCGGCCCGACATGGCCCCGTCGCGCAAGATCCAGGAGCAGGGGCAGCGTCAGCCGCCCGGGCGTCGGCGTCAGGATCGCGTCGCAGACCGATCCAGCGGCGCGCGCATTGCGCTGCGGCGCGCCTGCTGCCAGCGAGCGCGCCATGTCGTCGAACCCCTCGGGCTCGACCGTGCGCAGCCGCAGGCCCGGCGCGCGGGCGCCAAGGGCCAGCGCAACACCGCTGGCCAGCCCGCCGCCGCCGCAGGGCACCAGCACCTCGGCCGCGCGGATGCCCGCCGCCTCGGCCTGTTCGGCCAGTTCCAGCCCCAGGACGCCCTGGCCCGCCACCACCTCGGGATGGTCATAGGGCGGGATCAGCGCCAGGCCGCGCTCAGCGGCCAGCCCGGCGGCCAGCGCGTCGCGATCCTCGCGCCCGCGATCGTAAAGCACCACCTCGGCCCCCCAGGCGCGGGTATTGGCGATCTTCACCCCGGGCGCGTCCAAGGGCATCACGATGAACGCCGCCATCCCATGCGCCGCCGCCGCCCGCGCCACGCCCTGGGCATGGTTGCCCGAGGACATCGCCAGCACCCCCGGCGTGCCCGGCGGCAGGGCCGAGACCGCCGCCCATCCCCCGCGCGCCTTGAAGCTGCCGGTGAATTGCAGGCATTCGGCCTTGACGAAGACCCGCCGCCCCGCCAGCCGGTCCAGGGCGGGCGCATGCAGAAGCGGCGTGCGCCGGATCGCGCCCTCGGCATGACGGCCAAAGGGCGGCGCGAAACGGTCGCGCGCGGCCAGGATCCTGTCGATATCCACCGTCATCTCAGGCCTCCTTGCAGGCGCTCAGCCACTGACCCAGGGCCGCCACCGCCTCGGGTTCGTCCAGAAAGGGCACATGCGCCCGGCCCGGCACCTCGGCCCGGATCAGGTCGGGCCGAATCTGCTGCATCCTGTCGGCCACCGCCGCCGAGAGAAGATCCGAATTCACCCCCCGGATCAGCGCCACCGGCAATGTCCCGGTCGCCTGCCACATCGGCCAGGCCGGTTCTGGCGGGGCCTCGAAGGTCGCCAGCACGCTTTCGCGCAACGCCGGATCGTAGCGCAGCGCCAGCCCCCTCTCGGTCTCGCGGTAAAGCCGCGCGGCCACCGCCAGCCAGCGCGCCTCGGGCACGCCCTCGAAACCAGGATGCGCGGCGGGCAGCTTGCGCGCCATCTCGGCCAGCGTCCGCGCCGCCGGAGGGCGGCCGACATAGGTCTTGATCCGGGCGAGGCCGCGGAAATCCAGTTCGGGCCCGACATCGTTGAGGCAAAGCCCGATCAGCCGGTCCGAGGCCATCGAGGCCATCGCAAGCCCGATCAGCCCGCCGCGCGACGTGCCCAGAAGCGCCACCCGCTCCAGCCCCAGATGATCGAGCAGCACCAGCACGTCGCCCATCTCTTGCGCCAGGGTATAGGTCGGGGCGCCGGTATATTCGCTCTCACCCCGCCCCCGGCAATCCATGCGGATCACCCGGCAGCCCTTCAGCGTGGGCAGGGCATCGTCGAAATCCGCCTTGTTGCGGGTCAGCCCGGCAAGGCACAGGACGGGCAGCCCCTCGCCCTCGTCCAGATAGCCGAGCCGCGCGCCATCGAAAGCGGTGAAGAAACGGGTCATCGGATAGTCTTGGGGCATATGCGGGGCCATGGGTTGAAAGGCTGCGAAAGGGGGACGCGCAAAGGCGCAACGCAAAAGGGGCGAAATGCACGGGCAAGGCGGGAACGGGCGGCGTCAAGAATTGACGCAACGGAAAGCAACGGTCCGAAACTGGCATAGCGCGCTTGCGGTTGAAAGACATTGGGCGATCCCGGCATAAAAAGACAATGCGGAATGACGACCTCGACCCGACCCGGCATGGTCGCGGAAGATCAACCCGGCGGGCGGCCCTCGGATCCCGGCTGCCGCCTCATACGTCGCGATCCGGAATCCGCGCCGCGCCGCCGCCCTTGGGAAAGCGGCAATCCGTCGCTTGCAACTTGGCCCCCGGGCGTCCTAAACCCCGCCCCGGCGGCAGCCCGGCGCAAAGGAAGGATTCCCCGGCGGATCATCCTGCGGCCGACCTGCCGCCGCCGGGCACCCGCCCATTCCCGCCCTCTGACCTCGGCAGCCGCCCCCGGCCGCCTTTTGCCCGCTCCAGTTTGAACCGCCCCGATTCGACCCGTCCACATTCGACCTGACCTGTAGACCCGCGCCCCATTCCCGAAGGAAAGCCCATGGCCAGATCCCCCCGGAGCCCCGACCACGAGGCCACCAACCGCCAGCCGTCCCGCCGGGTCTCGGGGCTGAGGGGGCTTTTGCCCTTCCTGCGGCCCTATCGCGGCATGGTGGCGACGGCGCTGGCCGCGCTGGTCCTGACGGCCAGCGTCAGCCTGATGTTGCCGCTTGCGGTGCGCCGGGTGGTCGATGGGTTCGGCGAGGCCAACCTGGGCCTTCTGGACGAATATTTCATGGCCTTCATGGCCATCGCGGCGCTGCTCGCCCTTGGAACGGGCCTGCGCTATTACGTCGTGACCCGGCTGGGCGAGCGCGTGGTCGCCGACATCCGCCGCGCCGTCTTCGACAAGGTGACAGGCCTGTCGCCCGCCTGGTTCGAGCGCGTGCTTTCCGGCGAGATCCTGTCGCGCATCACCACCGACACCACGCTGATCCTGTCGGTGATCGGCTCTTCGGTCTCGGTCGCGCTGCGCAACATGCTGACGCTGGCGGGCGGGCTGGTGATGCTGTTCCTGACCTCGGCAAAGCTGTCGGGGCTGGTGCTGCTGCTGGTGCCGGTGGTGGTGATCCCGATCGTCGCGCTTGGCCGCAGGCTGCGCAAGCTCTCGCGCGAGAACCAGGACTGGATCGCCAATTCCTCGGGGCTGGCCTCGGAATCGATCGGCGCGCTCCAGACCGTGCAATCCTTCACCAACGAGGCCGAGACCCGCTCCGCCTTCGCCCGCGCGACCGAGGCGAGCTTCGCCGCCGCGCAAAAGCGCATCACCACGCGGGCGGTGATGACGGTGATCGTGATCTTCCTGGTCTTCGCCGGGGTTGTGGGCGTGCTGTGGACCGGCGCGCGCGATGTCCGCGACGAGACCATGAGCGTGGGCGAGCTGATCCAGTTCGTCATCTATGCGATCTTCGTTGCGGGCTCGGTCGGGGCGCTTTCCGAGATCTGGGGCGAGTTGCAGCGCGCCGCCGGCGCGACCGAGCGGCTGGTGGAACTGCTGGAGGCCGAGGACAGCGTGGCCGATCCGGCGCAGCCCCTGCCCCTTTCCCGCCCGGTGCAGGGCCGCATCCGCTTCGAAGGCGTCGACTTCCACTACCCGTCCCGTCCCGACAGCCCTGCCCTGAAGGCGGTCGATTTCGAGGTGAACCCCGGCGAAACGGTGGCCCTTGTCGGCCCCTCGGGGGCAGGAAAATCCACCGTTCTGCAACTGATCGAGCGTTTCTACGACCCGCAGGCGGGCCGGATCACCCTGGACGGCATCGCCCTGCCCGACATGGCGCGCGACGATTTCCGCCAGGGGATTTCGCTGGTGCCGCAGGATCCGGTGATCTTCGCCCGTTCGGCGCGCGAGAATATCCGCTTCGGCCGCCCCGCCGCCTCGGATGCCGAGGTGGAGGCCGCCGCGCGCGCCGCCGCCGCGCATGATTTCATCGCCGCCCTGCCGCAGGGCTACGACACGCCCTTGGGCGAGCGCGGCGTCCTGCTTTCGGGCGGGCAACGCCAGCGCATCGCCATCGCCCGCGCCATCCTGCGCGACGCGCCGGTCCTGCTTCTGGACGAGGCGACCTCGGCGCTGGATGCCGAAAGCGAAAGCGCGGTGCAGGCGGCGGTGGACCGGCTGGCGCAGGGCCGCACCGTCCTGGTGGTCGCGCATCGGCTGGCCACGGTGAAACGCGCCGACCGGATCCTGGTCTTCGAGGACGGCCGCATCGTCGCGTCCGGGCGGCACGAGGCACTGGTGGCCGAGGGCGGGCTCTACGCCAGGCTGGCGCGGCTTCAGTTCACCGACGGCCCCGCCCCCTGAGGGCGGGCCCGGGCGGCGGGGCCCGCCCCACTGACCGATCATCAGCCCCCTTCCCCTCGCGCCCCCTCCCGTGCAATCTCGCGCCATGGCCGCAGAACTTCCCGAACCCGACCGCACCCCCGGCGCGCCCCACCCGCGCGAGACCCCCATCCTCTTCGGTCAGGACGATGCCGAGGCGGGCTTTCTCTCGGCCTGGGCGCAGGGGCGGCTGCATCACGCCTGGATGCTGACCGGCGGGCGTGGGGTCGGCAAGGCGACGCTGGCCTGGAAGATCGCGCGGTTCCTGCTGTCGCGCCCGGCCGAGGAAGGCGGGCTGTTCGACGCGCCGCCGCCACCGGACAGCCTCGACACCGATCCCGAGACGCCGCTGGCGCGCAGGATGCGCGCGCTGGCCGAGCCCCGGCTCTTCCTGCTGCGCCGCAGCGCGAACCAGACCGGATCGGCGCTGTCGCAGGTCATCACCGTGGACGACACCAGGCGGCTGAAGGATTTCCTGCACCATTCCGCCGCCGACGGCGGCTGGCGGGTGGTGATCATCGACGCTCTGGACGAGATGAACGTCTCCTCGGCCAATGCGCTTCTGAAGCTTCTGGAAGAGCCGCCGCCGCGCGCGCTGTTCCTGCTGGTCTCGCACCAGCCCGCGCGGCTCCTGCCGACGATCCGCTCGCGCTGCCGCGAGTTGCGTCTTGCCGCGCTCGACGCCGAGGCCCTCTCGGATGCGCTGGTGCAGGCGGGGGGCGAGATCGACCCCGCCGACCGCACCGCGCTGGCCGAGCTGGCCGCGGGTTCGGTGGGCGAGGCGTTCCGGCTGACCAACCTTTCCGGCCTTGCGATCTACCGCGACCTGGTGGGCCTGTTCCAGAGCCTGCCCCGGCTCGACCGGCCGCAGGCGCTGGCGCTGGCGGAAAAGGCCGCCGCCCGGGGGGCCGAGGAACGTTTCGACCTGACGCTGACGCTGATCGACCTGTTCCTGACCCGGCTGTCGCGCGCCGCCGCCACCCGGCTGACCCCGCCCGAGGCCGCCCCGGACGAGGCCGCGCTTTTCGCCCGGCTGGCGCCCTCGGGCGAGGCCGCGCGGCCCTGGGCCGATCTGGCGCAAAGCCTGACCCAGCGGGCGCGGCGCGGGCGGGCCGTCAACCTTGACCCCGGCGCGCTTCTCATGGATACCCTGTTGCGGATCGACGCCACCGCCCAGGACCTGGCCCGCCAGCCCGCGCGATAGCCTTGCCGAGCCAGAACCCGCCGAAGTCCCCCGCGCCCGATATCGAAGATGCCGTCCGATAGCTCCATCCCCGAACTGGTCGACAGCCATTGCCACCTCGACTTCCCGGATTTCGAGGGCGAGCTGGAGGCGATCGTCGCCCGCGCCCGCGCCGCGGGGGTGACCCGCATGGTCACGATCTGCACCCGGCTGCGGCACGAGCCGCAGGTCCGCGCCATCGCCGAGGCGCATGAGGGCGTCTTCTACGCCGCGGGCACCCATCCGATGAGCGTGGCCGAGGAACCGCCCGCGACGCTGGAGCAGTTGGTCGCCCTTGCCGCGCATCCGAAATTCGTCGGCATCGGGGAAAGCGGGCTCGACTACCATTATTCCGCCGACAGCGCCGAGGCGCAGAAGGCCGCGCTGCGGCTGCATATCGAAGCCGCGCAGGAAACCGGGCTGCCGCTGATCATCCACGCCCGCGACGCCGACGAGGATATCGCGGCGATCCTGGCCGAGGGGCTGGCCCGCGCGCCCTATTCCTGCGTGATGCACTGCTTTTCCTCGGGGCCCGGCCTTGCGCGCGCGGCGCTGGAGATGGGGTTCTACCTGTCGATGTCGGGGATCGCGGCCTTTCCCAAAAGCCAGGACCTGCGCGAGATCTTCGCCGCCGCGCCGCTTGAGCGGATCCTGGTCGAGACCGACAGCCCCTATCTCGCGCCCCCGCCCTTCCGCGGCCGCCGGAACGAGCCCGCCCATGTCGTCCATACCGCCCGCAAGGGGGCCGAGATCTTCGGCCTGACCGAGGCCGAATTCGCCCGCGCCACCAGCGCGAATTTCGACCGGCTCTTCGCCCGCGCCGCCGCCCCCCGGCAAAGGGGCGCGGCATGACCCGACCCTGCCCCAGGGCGTGCGCCTGATGGACCGCCTGCGCTTCACCATACTGGGCTGCGGCTCCTCGGGCGGGGTGCCCCGGATCGGCGGGCCCGACGGCACCGGGATCTGGGGGGATTGCGATCCCGCCAACCCTAAGAACCGCCGCCGCCGCTGCGCCCTTCTGGTCGAGCGGATCGGCGCGCAGGGCACGACCACCCTGCTGATCGACACCACGCCCGACATGCGCGACCAGCTTCTGGGCGCGCGGGTCGGGCGCCTCGACGCCGTGGTCTATACCCATTCCCATGCCGACCACGTCCACGGCATCGACGATCTGCGCCAGGTCGTCTTCAACCTGGGCCATCGCCTGCCGGTCTGGGCCGACGGCCCGACGCAGGAGGCGCTGCTGTCGCGCTTCGGCTATGCCTTCGTCCAGCCCAAGGGCAGCCCCTATCCGCCGATCCTTGAGCTGAACACGATCGAGGGCGCCTTCCGGGTCCCCGGCCCGGGCGGCGAGATCGACCTGACCCCGTTCGAGGCCGAACACGGCTCGATCGACGCGCTCGGCTTTCGCATCGGCCCGCTGGCCTACCTGCCCGACGCCGTCGCCATCCCCGAGGCAAGCTGGGCCGCGCTGAAGGATCTGGATTGCTGGATCGTCGACGCGCTGCGGCGCAAGCCGCATCCGACCCATGCCCATCTCGCGCTCGCGCTTGAATGGATCGCACGGGCCGCACCGCGCCGCGCGGTGCTGACCAACATGCATATCGACCTCGACCATGCCAGCCTGACGGCCGAGCTGCCCGGACATGTCATGCCCGCCCATGACGGGCTGGTGATCGAATACGACCTTTCCTGAGGCCCCGCGCCCCGTCCCTGTTCCGCCCTCCTCTGTCTGCCTCCGTCCGATCCCTCCCCCCTGCCCCCCGTCACCCTGGCCGACCGGGGCGGCAAGGGTTTGCGAAAGCCCGCGACATGACCCTGCTTCTCGATGTCATCCTGCCCGTCTTCCTGGTGATAGGGTTCGGCTATGTGGCCGCGCGCTGGCTGGGCTTCGCCCCCGCCGCCGTGGACGGGCTGATGAAATTCGCCCAGAGTTTCGCCGTGCCCTGCATGCTGTTCAGTTCGATCGCGCGGATCGACCTTGGCAGCGAAACCAGCCCGGGGCTGTTCCTGTCGTTCTACATCGGCGCCTTCACCTGTTTCACGCTGGGCTTCATCGGCGCGCGCTGGCTTTTCGACCGCTCGCCCGAAGAATCGGTAGCCATCGGCTTTGCCGCATTGTTCTCGAATTCGCTGCTTCTCGGCATTCCGATCACCGAGCGCGCCTATGGCGCCGAGGCGCTGGCGGGTAATTTCACCATCATCGCGCTGCATTCGCCGCTGTTCTACAGCTTCGGCATCATCGCGATGGAACTGGCGCGCAGCCGCGGCCGCCCGCCGGGCCATTTCGGCGCGCTTCTGGCCAGCATCGCCAAGGGTATCCTGCGCCAGCCGCTGGTGATCGGGGTGATGTCGGGGCTGGCCTTCAACCTTTCGGGCCTGACCATGCCCGCGGTGGTGGGCGGCGCGCTCGACATGGTGGTGCGCGCGGCGGTCCCGGCGGCGCTGTTCGGTCTGGGCGGCGTGCTGCTGCGCTACAGACCCGAGGGCGACATGAAGGCCATCGCCATGGTCTGCGGGCTTTCGGTGCTGCTGCACCCGGCCATCGTCTGGTCGCTGGGCCGCTTCGTCTTCGATCTGAGCGACGCCCAGCTTCGCTCGGCGGTGATGACGGCGGCGATGGCGCCGGGGGTGAACGCCTATCTCTTCGCCGATCTCTACGGCAAGGCGCGGCGGGTGAATGCCTCGGCGGTGCTGATCGGCACGGCGGCCTCGATCCTGACGATATGGGGCTGGCTGCATATCCTGCCCTGAGCGGGCGCCCCCTCACGAAAGGCTCCGCCTCGTGTGACAGGCGCCCTTTCGCCGCGCCTCAGCGCCCCGTCACGCCCCGCACCCGGTCCGACCGGCGCCGCAACAGCTCGACCGTGGTCAGCAGCGCGATCGAGATCACCACGAGGATCGTCGCCACCGACAGGATCGCCGGGCTGATCTGCTCGCGGATGCCGTTCCACATCTGGCGCGGGATGGTCTGCTCCTCCAGCCCTGCCACGAACAGCACCACCACCACCTCGTCGAACGAGGTCACGAAGGCGAAAAGCCCCCCCGAGATCACCCCGGGCAGGATCAGCGGCATCACCACCTTGAAAAAGGTCGTCACCGGCGAGGCGCCCAACGAGGCCGCCGCCCGCACCAGCGACTGGTCGAACCCGGTCAGCGTGGCGGTCACCGTGATGATGACGAAGGGAATCCCCAGCGTCGCATGGGCCAGCACCACGCCCAGATAGGGGATGCCCCAGTTCTGGATCTGGATGCTGGAATAGAAGAAGAAAAGCCCGGTCGCGGTGATGATGATCGGCACGATCATCGGCGAAATCAGGATCGCCATCACCACCCGCCGCCCCGGCATTTCGGGCCGCGACAGGCCAAGCGCCGCCACCGTGCCCAGGACCGCCGCCACCAGGGTCGCGCAGATGCCGATGATGAACGAATTCTTGGCCGCCTTGACCCAGGTCGCGTTGCGCCAGACCTCGCCCCACCAGGCGGCGTCGCGCGGCCCGTCGGCATTCACCCCCATGGTCAGCAGCGTGTCATACCAGCGCAGGCTGTAGCCGTCGGGATCGAAGGCGAGCATCTTGGGCGTGAAGGTGAAATAGGGCTCGGCGTTGAAGGAAAGCGGGATCACCACCAGGATCGGCGCGATCAGGAAGACGAAGATCAGCGCGCAGATCGCCAGATAGGTGTAATACCACAGGCGCTCCAGCGGGTCGGCATAGGTGGGAAGGGCCATCAGGGTCTCTCCTCTCAGCCAAGCTTCATGTTGTCGATGCCCACCAGCCGGTCATAGACCCAGTAGAGCAGCAGCACCGAGATGAGCAGGATGGCGGCCAGGGCGGCGGCCAGCGACCAGTTGAGGCTGTTCTGCATATGGAAGGCGATCAGGTTCGAGATGAGCTGGCCCGAGGCCCCGCCAACCAGCGCGGGCGTGATGTAGTAACCCACCGCCAGGATGAAGGTCAGCAGCGCCCCCGCCCCGATCCCCGGCAGGGTCTGGGGCAGGTAGACCCGGCGGAACGCGGTCCAGGAGGTGGCGCCCAGCGAGCGCGCCGCCCGCACATAGGCGGGCTTGATGGTCCGCATCACCGAATAAAGCGGCAGGATCATGAAGGGCAGCAGGATATGCGTCATCGCGATGATCGTGCCGGCCTGGTTATACATCATCTGAAGCCGCCCGGCGTCGCTGACGATCCCCAGCGAGACCAGGATGTTGTTCACCACCCCCTGGCCCTGCAACAGCACCATCCAGCTTGTCGTCCGCACCAGAAGCGAGGTCCAGAACGGCAGCAGCACAAGGATCATAAGCAGGTTCGAACTCTTCAGCGGCAACGTGGCCAGAAGATGCGCCACCGGGAATCCCAGAAGGAGGCAGAAGAAGGTGATCAGCGCCGACAGGCCGAAGGTGCGCAGGTAAAGGTTCACATAGACCTGGCGGTCGGACGGCGCGCTGACGATGGCGCCGTCCAGATCGCGGGTCCGGTCCAAGGCGGCCAGGAAGAAATTCGCGGTATAGGCGCTTGAAGCCTGGCGCATCGCCGCCCACAGCGCCGGATTGCCCCAGCCCGCATCCTGGTCGAGCAGCGCCTCGCGGAACGGCGCCTCCATCCGTCCGGCCGAGCGCCCCGCCCCGGTGAAGAGCGAGCGCGAGCCGGGAAGGTCGTAGTTCACCCGCGTCCCGATCGTGCCATTGGCGCGAAGACCTTGCGCATGGGCCAGATCGGCGACCAGCGCGGCATAGGCGGCCTCGTCGGGCTCGGTGCCCTGGGGATTGGCCTCGAACCAGGCGCGCAGATTGACCATGATCGGGGTCTTTTCCCCGGTGCCAAGGTCGGTATGGATCGAGAAGCTTTCGTTGTAGACCGAGCGGTGCAGCATCTGGCCGATGGGGATGATGAAGGTCACCACGATGAACAGCAAGAGCGGCGCCACCAGCGCCAGCGCCTTCAGCCGCGCGCGGCGTTGCGCCCGGGCAAGGGCGGCGCGCAACGGCAGGCCGTCGGCCGTGGTCAGGGCGCCCGCCGGAGCCGGGACTGGCCCGCCCGGGTCTTGCGGCGGATCGGCGGAAAAGGTCTCGGCTGCCGTCATATGTTCGGATCCAGACTTGGGCTTGTCACTTTACTTGGGCTTGTCACTATGGCTGTCTTGGGGCCTTGCGGACATTTCCAGCAGCCTTGCCCCCGGGACAGGTTCTTGAAAAACACCGGCGCGGCCCAGGAACAGGCCGGTCCGGGAAACGCGGATCAGGGCCTAACCGACCGGGCGGATGCCCCGGGGCGCGGCGAAAGGGGATCGTCACCGGCCCGGCCCGCCACAAGGCCGACCCACAGGGCCCGCCACGGGTGGCGGCCCGGACGGCGGGAAAAACCCGCCCGCCGCCCGGAAACCGGCTCAGTTCGCCACGAGCCAGGCGTTGAAACGCTCGTTCAGTTCCACGTCGCGGTCGGCCCAGAACTCGAAGTCGTTGACGATGTAATTCGTCAGATTGTCGGGCGCGGTCGGCATATGCGGCCCCATCTCGGTCACGCCATCCATGAAAAGCCCGACCAGCGGCGCCGAGGACAGCCGCGCCGGACCGTAGGAGATCCAGGTCGCCTGCGCGGCAAGCTGTTCCGAGGCGGTGGCGAATTTGATGTATTCCCAGGCCTCGTCCTTGTTGGGCGCGCCCTTGGGGATCACGAAAAGGTCGAAGTCGAGGATCTGGCCGTCCCACAGGATCGAGAAGGGCTGGCCCTCGCCCACGGCGGCGGCAAAGACGCGGCCGTTGTAGCCGGTGGTCATGACGACCTCGCCATCGGCCAGAAGCTGCTGGGGCTGGGCGCCCGCTTCCCACCAGACAGTATCGCCCTTGATGGTGTCGAGCTTGGCGAAGGCGCGGTCGACGCCCTCGGGCGTGGCCAGGACCTCATAGACCTCGGGGCCCGCAACGCCGTCGGCCATAAGCGCCATTTCCAGATTGGCCTTGGCGCCCTTGCGCAGGCCACGCTTGCCGGGGAATTTCTCGAGATCGAAGAAATCGGCGATGGTCCCGACACCCTCGATGCTGTTGGCGTTGTAGGCGACGACGGTGGACCACACGATCGAGGCGACGGCGCAATCGGTCAGCCCGCCGGGGATGAAGTCCTCCGCCGCCGGGGTGCCGTCGACGCCATCGGGCAGCTCGTCGATGGCCAGCACTTCCAGCAGGCCTTCGTCGCACAGCCGCACCGCGTCGGAATATTCGATGTCGGCGACATCGACCGAGACGTTGCCCGCCTCGACCTGAGCCTTGATCGGGGTGGCGGGATTGTCGGCGGCGGCCATGTTCACGCCGATGCCGGTCGAGGCGGCGAAGGGCTTGTTATAGGCCTCGACCTGGCTGGTCTCATAGGCGCCGCCCCAGGACAGGACGGTGATATCGGCCTGGGCCGCAAAGGCCACGCCGCTGAGCGCGGTCGAGACTGCGAGGATCTTCTTCATGCTATTCTCCCTGTTGTCTTGTCGGAAATCCGCTGTTCGGGCGGTATTGTTATTTTTTTCCGTCCCGGGACCGGCGGCCCCGGCACGGTCTCGGCGCCCGCCTAGACCAGGTCGAGCGCGCGGGCATCCTCGGGATGCCAGCCGACCTTGATCTCTTCCCCCGCCGACAGCTTGGTCTGGCCAAGGGTGTTGCGCATCTTGATGACGAAATCGTCGGTGCCCGCCACATGGCAGCGCACCCGCAGGATGTCGCCCATGTAGATGACTTCTAGCACGCGCGCGTCCAGCATCGGCACGCCTTCGGGGACAAGGCCCGCCTTGAACTCGACCCGTTCGGGCCGGATCGAGACCAGCACCTTCTGGCCCTTGGCGCGGATGTTCACCGGGGTGGCGACGATCAGCTCCCCCGTGCTCAGCCGGACCTTGGCCGAGGTGGCGTCGAATTCCTCGATCACGCCGGGCAGCTTGTTGTTCTCGCCGATGAACTGCGCCACGAAACTGTTCTTGGGGCGTTCGTAAAGCTCGTCCGGCGGGGCAAGCTGCTGGATCCGGCCATCGTTGAACACCGCCACGCGGTCGGACATGGTCAGCGCCTCGCCCTGGTCGTGGGTGACATAGACCACGGTGATGCCCAGGCTTTCGTGCAGGTGCTTGATCTCGAACTGCATATGTTCGCGCAACTGCTTGTCCAGCGCGCCGAGCGGTTCGTCCATCAAGACGAGCTGCGGCTCGAACACCAGCGCGCGGGCCAGCGCGATGCGCTGCTGTTGCCCGCCCGAAAGCTGGGCCGGGCGGCGGGCGGCATAGGCCCCCATCTGCACCATGTCCAGCGCGCGGGCGATCTTGGCCTCGCGCTCGGACTTGCCCATGCCGCGCACTTCCAGCGGGAAGGACAGGTTCTCGGCGATGGTCATATGCGGGAAAAGCGCGTAGTTCTGGAACACCATGCCGATGCCGCGCTTGTGCGGCGGCACCTGGTTGATCGGCCGCCCGTCCAGAGTGATCTCGCCATGGGTGGCGGTCTCGAAACCCGCAAGCATCATCAGGCAGGTGGTCTTGCCGGAGCCGGACGGGCCGAGCATGGTCAGGAACTCGCCCTTGCCGATCGCAAGGTTCATGTCCTTCACGACCAGCGTCTCGCCATCGTAGCTTTTCTGCACGTGATCAAACACGACGAAAGCGTCGCTTCGGGGTTCAGCGCCCACCCGTTTCTCCCTGTTCAAATCCGGCAGGTGACCTGCACTCTCGTTGTCTTTTGACGTAAGCAAATGCCGCCCCGCATTGCAACGATCAAGTGACGCCACTTGCCGCACCTGCCGGAATGCGGGAAAAACGGGCAAACAGGGACAATACTGCAGGAAAAATGGTCAGAAAGACGTCCTTTCGGGCCACAACCTTCCCGAGGCCTCGGCCGCGCCATGCTGCGTCGCGGCACCCGGACGCCGCGTTGCCGCATCTCGGATCGGGCGGCATGGGTGCGCGCCGCGCGACGAAACGCCCCCGCCCCGGAGGTCCGGTGCGGCCGGGACGAATCGGTAAAACTGTCGGTGGACGGAATGCTCTGGACCTAGGAAGGCGGCCTCTGCAGGGAAGTTCCCGGGACACTTCGCCCCCGCCTGGCGCAATCCCAGCCAACACATTGGGGGGCCAAATGGGAGACCGACAGATCCAAAATAAAAAAGCCCCGGTCCTGCCGGGGCTTTTGCGATCCTGTTGGTGCGGATGAAAAGACTCGAACTTTCACTCCGGTTAAGGAACAGCGACCTCAACGCTGCGCGTCTACCAATTCCGCCACATCCGCACGTCCCGGATCGGGTGGCGCCGTCTTAGCGACAGTCTTCGGGGAAGAAAAGGGGGTATTTGCATCTGCCCGGGAAACCCGGCCCGGCCCCTGGAGCCGCCCGTTCCGGGCCGATCCGAAGCCCCCCCGCCGGGCAGGCGCCGCGCCCGGCTTGCGCGCCGTGCCGATTCCATTGCATCAACACCCGCAACCGCCCGGCAGGCACCGCAAGGAGGCAGGAACCATGGTCGAATGGCGTCATCTTCCGGGCCTCTCGCCCTACGACCGGACCCTTGCCGAGATGGAGGCCCGGGTCGATGCCATCGCCAGGGGCGAGGCCGAGGAGGCGGTCTGGCTGCTCGAACACCCGCCGCTCTACACCGCGGGCACCTCGGCGCGGGCCGAGGATCTGGTCGCGCCCGACCGCTTCCCGGTTCACCATGCCCGGCGCGGCGGCCAATATACCTATCACGGGCCGGGCCAGCGCGTGGTCTATTGCATGCTCGACGTCAGGACCCGCGGCGGGCCCCAGGGCGGGGATGTGCGCTGTTTCGTCCGCGCGCTGGAAAACTGGGTGATCGGCGCGCTGGCCGAGTTCAACGTCCTGGGCGAGATCCGCCCGGGCCGCGTGGGCGTCTGGGTCCGACGGCCCGACCGCCTCCCGGGCCCCGACGGCACAACCGCCGAGGACAAGATCGCCGCCATCGGCGTCAGGATCCGGCGCGGCATCAGCTTTCACGGCATCTCGATCAATGTCGAACCGGATCTGTCGCATTTTTCCGGCATCGTGCCCTGCGGCGTCCGCGACCATGGCGTGACCAGCCTTGTCGACCTGGGCCTTCCGGTGAGCATGGCGGATCTGGACGCGGCGCTGATGCGCAGCTTCGCGCCCGCCTTCGCCTTTGGCGAGGGGACCGCCTGTGCGCGCTGAGGTCTTCTCGCTGGCCCTGGTGATGCTTGCCGGGGCCGCGCGGGCCCAGGACACGGCCGAGGGCGAGCGGCTTTTCAGCCGGTGCCGGGCCTGCCATTCCATCACCGCGCCCGACGGGCGGCAGATTGCCCCGGGCGGGCGCAGCGGCCCCGATCTCTACGGCGTGATCGGGCGCCCGGTCGCCTCGGTCCCCGGCTTCGGCTACGGGCCGGGGATGCGGGCCGCGGCCGAGTCGGGCCTTGTCTGGGATGCGGCGATGCTGGCCGATTACCTGGCCGACCCGACCGCCTGGCTGCGCCAGGCCACCGGCAATCCCCGCGCCGTCTCGCGCATGGGCCTGCGCCTGGCCGAGGGCGGCGCCGATCTGGCCGCCTGGCTGGAGGCGACAGGCCCCGGAATGAGCCCCGGCGGCGGCGCGGACGACTGAGGCCCAGCCGCCCCGCCCGGCGGGAAACCGGCGGGCCGTGGCGATTTGATCTGGATCAAAGCTTCGTGTTGCGGCAGGGCCCTCGGGCGGCTAAACACGAGGTCAGCAAGGAAGCGGGGACCGCGCCGGGCAGGAGCCGGAACGGGGCCAACACAGCAAAAATCGGGAGAAGCCATGGCGGACGCAGCCATCCACGGGCATGACCACCACGATCAGCGCGGTTTCTTCACGCGCTGGTTCATGTCCACCAACCACAAGGACATCGGGATCCTCTACCTGTTCACGGCGGGGATCGTGGGCCTGATCTCGGTCATCTTCACCGTCTACATGCGGATGGAGCTGATGGAGCCCGGCGTCCAGTATATGTGCATGGAGGGGATGCGCCTGACCGCCGCCGAGATCGGCGAATGCACCCCCAACGGCCATCTGTGGAACGTGACCGTCACCGCGCATGGCATCCTGATGATGTTCTTCGTGGTGATTCCGGCGCTGTTCGGCGGTTTCGGCAACTACTTCATGCCCCTGCAGATCGGCGCGCCGGACATGGCCTTCCCGCGCATGAACAACCTCAGCTACTGGATGTATGTCGCGGGGACCGCGCTGGCGGTGGCCTCGGTGTTCTCGCCCGGCGGCGACAGCCAGCTCGGCTCGGGCGTGGGCTGGGTGCTCTATCCCCCGCTTTCCAAGATCGAGGGCGGCTATTCGATGGATCTGGCGATCTTCGCCGTCCACCTGTCGGGCGTCTCGTCGATCCTGGGCGCGATCAACATCATCACCACCTTCCTGAACATGCGCGCGCCCGGCATGACCATGCACAAGGTGCCGCTGTTCGCCTGGTCCGTCTTCGTCACCGCCTGGCTGATCCTCTTGGCGCTGCCGGTGCTGGCGGGCGCCATCACCATGCTGCTGACCGACCGCAATTTCGGCACCACCTTCTTCGATCCCGCCGGTGGCGGCGACCCGATCCTCTACCAGCACATCCTTTGGTTCTTCGGCCACCCCGAGGTCTATATCATCGTCCTGCCCGCCTTCGGCATCATCAGCCAGGTGGTGGCGACCTTCTCGAAAAAGCCAGTCTTCGGCTATCTGCCGATGGTCTATGCCATGGTCGGGATCGGGGTGCTGGGCTTCGTCGTCTGGGCCCACCACATGTATACCGTGGGGATGAGCCTGACCCAGCAGAGCTATTTCATGATGGCCACCATGGTCATCGCGGTGCCGACGGGGATCAAGGTCTTCTCCTGGATCGCGACGATGTGGGGCGGCTCGGTCGAGTTCAAGGCGCCGATGCTTTTCGCCTTCGGCTTTCTCTTCCTCTTCACCGTCGGCGGCGTGACCGGCGTCGTGCTCAGCCAGGCGCCGGTCGACCGGGTCTATCACGACACCTATTATGTCGTGGCGCATTTCCACTATGTGATGTCGCTGGGCGCGGTCTTCGGCATCTTCGCCGGGATCTACTTCTGGATCGGCAAGATGTCGGGGCGGCAATATCCCGAATTCGCGGCCAAGATCCATTTCTGGCTGATGTTCATCGGTGCGAACCTGACCTTCTTCCCGCAGCATTTCCTGGGCCGCCAGGGCATGCCGCGCCGCTACATCGACTATCCGGCGCAGTTCGAATACTGGAACTGGGTCTCCTCGATCGGCGCCTTCATCTCGTTCGCCTCGTTCCTGTTCTTCATCGGCATCGTCTTCTACACGCTGCTGGCCGGGCGCCGGATGACCGAGGCGAATTACTGGAACGAATATGCCGATACGCTGGAATGGACCCTGCCCTCGCCGCCGCCCGAACATACGTTCGAGCAACTGCCCAAGCAGTCCGACTGGGACAAGGGCCACAGCCACTGAGAACCAGGGGCCCCGGGAAACACCCCGGGGCCCTTTTCCTTCGATGAACCCGCGCCATGCCCTATCACTGGCACCCCGAAGAAAACGGCGAAAGGCTTGATCTCTGGCCCCATCGCGCGCTGACGCGGCGGGGCTTCGTGTGGTTCATCGGGCTGACCGCCGGGCTGATCGCGCTGCCCCTGCTGGCGGTGCTCGGCTCGCCGGTGCTGTGGGGGCTGCTGCCGTTTCCGCTGCTCGCCCTTTGCGCGATCTGGCTCGCGCTGCGCCGCAACGGGCGCGACCGAGAGATCATGGAGCGGCTGACCCTCTCGCCCGAGCGGATCGAGCTGGTCCGGCGCGATCCCGGCGGGCGGCGGCGCGCCTGGCAGGCCAATCCCTACTGGATCCGCGTCACCCTGCATCCGACCGGCGGGCCGGTGCCCGACTACCTCACCCTCTCGGGCGGCCCGCGCGAGGTCGAGATCGGCGCCTTCCTGTCGGAGGAGGAACGCGGGCAACTGGCCGGAGAGCTTTGCGCAAGGCTGCGCGCCCTGCGGGGCGCGCGAGACTGAAAGCCCGACCGAAGGTCTTCTGGCAGTCTTCCACCGAAGACTCGCCGCGCCCCGGCCAAGGCGGCGCGGCCTTTCCGGGACAACATTGCGCGATACGGATCAACCCATTGATATTCAAAGGAGATTCAAAACCCACCAAGTCTTGACCCCGCGCGCGCCTGTCTTTAGGTTCGCGCCAATTTGCCCGATCGCACAAGATCCCCGTGACAGCCCGGAGAATCCCCATGCCTGCGCCGCAGAATGCCACCGCCTGCCTTGCCCTTGCCGATGGAACGCTTTTCTTCGGTCGCGGCTTCGGCGCGGTGGGCGAGACGGTGGCCGAGCTGGTCTTCAACACCGCCATGACCGGCTATCAGGAGATCATGACCGATCCCTCTTATGCCGGACAGGTCGTGACCTTCACCTTCCCCCATATCGGCAACACCGGCACCACCCCCGAGGATGACGAGACCGCCACCCCCTCGGCGGCCGGCATGGTGGTGAAATGGGACGCGACCCAGCCCTCGAACTGGCGCGCGGTGGCGGATCTGGAAAGCTGGCTGGTCAAGGTCGGGCGGATCGGCATCGGCGGCATCGACACCCGGCGGCTGACCCGGGCGATCCGCCAGCAAGGCGCGCCGCATGTGGCGCTGGCCCACGATCCTTCGGGGAATTTCGACATCGAGGCGCTGGTGGCGAAGGCGCGCGGCTGGAAGGGGCTCGTCGGGCTCGACCTCGCCAAGGAGGTGACCTGCGCGCAAGGCTATTCCTGGGATCAGAAACGCTGGGCCTGGCCGCAGGGCTACCAGCCCCGCACCGAACCCGGCCCCAAGGTGGTGGCGGTGGATTACGGCGCGAAAAGGAACATCCTGCGCTGCCTGGCGTCCAGCGGCTGCGAGGTGGTGGTGCTGCCCGCCTCGGCCAGCGCCGAGGATGTGCTGGCCCATGCCCCGGACGGCGTGTTCCTCTCGAACGGCCCCGGCGATCCGGCGGCGACCGGCGCCTATGCCGTGCCGATGATCAAGGGTGTGCTGGAGCGTGACATCCCGGTCTTCGGCATCTGCCTCGGCCATCAGATGCTTGCGCTGGCGCTTGGCGCCAAGACCCGCAAGATGAACCACGGCCATCACGGCGCCAACCACCCGGTCAAGGACCTGACCACCGGCAAGGTCGAGATCACCTCGATGAACCACGGCTTCACCGTGGATGCCGATACCTTGCCCGAGGGCGTGGTCGAGACCCATGTCTCGCTGTTCGACGGCACCAATTGCGGCATCGCGGTCAAGGATCGTCCGGTGTTCTCGGTGCAATATCACCCCGAGGCGAGCCCCGGCCCGCAAGACAGCTATTACCTGTTCGAGCGTTTCGCCGAGGCGATGCGGGCCCGCAAGGCGGCCTGACCGCCGGGCCCGGGGACGCTCTCCGCGCCTCGCCCGCCCGGGGCGAAAGGCTCTGGCCCTGCCCGGATTAACCGCCCGTTAACCTTGCACCGCCAGCCTCGGAACAGGCGCATCAGCTTGGGGGCGGCGATTCGGGTGGCATGGGCCGAAGCGACGACACGGCCCGGTCTCGGCCGGAACCTTGGGCCGGGCGGCCAAGCCCTCCGGCAAGAGGGTTTCGGGCATGGTGGTTTCGGGCGGCCCGCCGATCCTCTTCCGGGAACAGGATTCGACGCCGGGGCACAGGATGCGGCCGCGGGCCCGGCGGCGCGGGCCTTCCATCTCGGGCTGATCCGCCAGGGGCTGATCCGCCTCGACCGCGTCATCCCCTTTCCCCGCGCGTTTTCCCCCGGATGGCGCGATTCCTCGCGGCCCCGCCCGCGCTCCGCGGCCGCCATGGCGGCGGCATTGCCCGATCATTTCGCCCGAGACTCGCTGCCCGAGCGGGTCTATCTCGACGCCGCCGCCCGGCATTTCCGCCTGAACCGCATCGCCGGGGCACGGGCCGAGGCCGATCCCCGCCTGATCGACCGGCTCGGCGCGGCAACCTGCCTGCACCACGGCCTCGTGCCGCTGCGCCAGGCCGGGGCCGTGACCCTCGTCGCCCTCGCCCGGCCCGAGCGGATCGCCGAAAGCCGCCCGCTGCTTGAAGCCGCCCTCGGCCCGGTCGCGCTCTTGCTCGCGACCGAGGCGCAGGTCGAGGCCGCGATCCATGCCCGGCGCGGCGCGGGACTGGCGCGCGACGCCGAAGAACGGGTGCCCGCCCGCGAAAGCTGCCGCCACTGGGGCGGGCCGCTCACACGGATCTGGTGGCTCTTCGCCATGGTGGCGGCGCTGGCCGTCCTCAGCGCCGATCCGCGCGGGATGACGCAATTGCTGCTGGCCCTCGCGATCCTTGCGCTTCTGGGGAACACCGGGCTGAAGATCGCCGCCGCGCTTGCCGCGCTGCACCGGCCGGAACGCCCGGGGCACGGCGCGCGCCCTCCCCCGCCGCTCTGCGTCACCGATCGGCCCGCCGTCACGACGCCACCCGCGCTTCCGGTGGTCTCGATCATCGTGGCTTTGCACCGCGAAAGCGATATCGCCGCGCGGCTGGTGCGCAGGCTGTCGCGGCTCGACTATCCGCGCGACCTGCTCGACGTCTGCCTCGCGGTCGAGGCGGATGACGACATCACACGCGGCGCGCTCGCCGGAGTGGAACTGCCCGCCTGGATGCGCGTGGTCCTGGTGCCCAGGGGCCGGATCCAGACCAAGCCGCGCGCGCTGAACCATGCGCTCAGCCATTGCCGCGGCACGATCATCGGCGTCTATGACGCCGAGGACGCGCCCGAGCCCGCCCAGATCCGCAAGGTCGTGGCCCGGTTCCAGGCCTGCGGACCGCGCACGGCCTGCCTTCAGGGGATGCTCGATTATTACAATCCGCGCACCAACTGGCTCTCGCGCTGCTTCACCCTGGAATATGCCACCTGGTTCCGCCTGATCCTGCCCGGGGTGGCGCGACTTGGCCTGGCCGTCCCGCTTGGCGGCACCACCCTGTTCTTTCGCCGCAGCGCGCTGAAGCACCTGGGCGGATGGGACGCCCATAACGTCACCGAGGATGCCGACCTGGGGCTGCGGCTCTGCCGCCACGGCTACCGGAGCGAGATCATCGAGACCGTCACCCGCGAAGAGGCAAACTGCCGCGCCCTGCCATGGGTCAGGCAAAGGTCGCGCTGGATCAAGGGCTATATGATGACCTGGCTGGTCCATATGCGCGATCCCGTGCTGCTGTGGCGGCAGTTGGGGCCGCTGCGCTTCTGGGGGGTGCAGGTCCAGTTCCTCGGATCGGTGCTGCAAAGCCTGCTCGCGCCGCTCTTGTGGTCGTTCTGGATCCTGCCACTGGGCCTGCCGCATCCGCTGGCCGAGGCGATGACGCCGGGCATGTTCGGGGCCATGATGGCGGTCTTCCTGCTGACGGCGGCCGTCGATTTCGCGCTGTGCCTGATCGCGCTGCGGCGCAGCGGGCACCGGCTGTCGCCGCTGTGGATCCCGACGCTGCACGGCTACTTCCCGCTTGCGACGCTGGCGGCCTTCAAGGCCCTGCATGAACTCGCCACCCGGCCTTTCTACTGGGACAAGACCAGCCATGGCCATTTCGACACGCTGCGCCCTGCCCGACCGACCGATGCCGCGCCCGACCCTGCGGGATCGCGTCCTCGCGCCATGGCGCGGGTCGTCGACGGCCTGCGCCAGGCCGCGCAAGAAGGGCTCGCACGGCTCTCAGGGCATGCCCGGGCGCATCTGACAGGCCGCAGGAAAAGCGTCATGCGCTTGCGCGGCGGTGGAAACTCCCCCGCCGCGATCCTGCCGGGGCTCAGCCCGCTTCGGGTCAATGCGGGACGGGCTTCGCGGATCGCGGCGTCGGGCCGAAATACCCTTTTCGGCAGCCTGCCGAATCCACCCTGAGGTGAATGCACGGCGAGACGCGCAATGCCGCGCGGAAAGCCCGCGCCTCAGCGCAGGCGCAATTCGCCCGCATCCACCCGCAGCCGGGTCTCGAAGGCCTGGCTGATATGCGCCTTCAGCGCCGCGCAAGCCGCATCGCCATCGCCCGAGGCAATGGCCGCGACGATGGCCTCATGCTCGTCCAATGCCACCTCGTCCCGCCCCTCGGCCGCGA
The DNA here is from genome assembly GCF_042762395.1 of Pseudogemmobacter sonorensis. Classification (NCBI taxonomy): domain Bacteria; kingdom Pseudomonadati; phylum Pseudomonadota; class Alphaproteobacteria; order Rhodobacterales; family Paracoccaceae; genus Pseudogemmobacter; species Pseudogemmobacter sonorensis. The sequence continues at coordinate 44,091 of NZ_JBEFZE010000014.1, read as the reverse complement.
AGGAGGTATGCGCCATCAGCGCCATCGAACGATGCACGAGGTCAAGCTGCTGCACCAGGAAGCGGTTGTGGCTGGCCAGATGGATCTGCTTGTGGAAACGCTTGTTCGCCCGGCTCAGCGCATTGGGATCGCCGCCCAGAAGGCGGTGATCCTCGCGCACCATGTTTTGCAGCACCCGCACCTCTTCATCGGTGGCGTGCCGCGCCGCCAGCCGCGCCGCCAGCCCCTCAAGCTCGGAGCGCACCGCGTAAAGCTCGGCCAGTTGGTTGTGATCGAGAGAGGCCACGATCAGGCTGCGCCCGTCGCGCGTCAGCATCGACTGGGTCTCAAGCCGCTGAAGCGCCTCGCGCACCGGGGTCCGCGACACGCCCAGCCGTTCGGCAAGCTCGCTTTCGACCAGCCGGTCGCCGGGCTTGTAAACCCCCGCCTCGATCGCTTCGAGGATCAGCGTGTAGGCGTCCTTGTGCACCATGGCTCCCGTCATTGCCGCCGCGTGGCAGAACGCGGGCCGGGCGCAACCCTAGTCGCGGCCCCCGCCCCGATCAACCCTTCCCATCGCGCAGCGCCCGGCCTAAGCTGCCCGCCATGCCGCGCTCGTCCTTCCAGCATGTCTCCACCTGGGTCTTCGACCTCGACAATACCCTGTATCCGCCCGCCGCGCGGCTGTTCGACCAGATTCAGACCCGCATGACCGATTGGGTGATGGCGCGACTGAATGTCACGCGCGACCATGCCGACGGGCTGCGCGATCATTACTGGAAGCTTTACGGCACCACCCTTGCCGGGCTGATGCATGAGCATCAGGTCGAGCCCGAGGCCTATCTCGCCGATGTCCATGACATCGACTTTTCCGCCCTGACCCCGGACCCCGCGCTGGCCGATGCGATCCGCGCCCTGCCGGGGCGGCGCATCGTCTTCACCAACGCCGATACGTTCTACGCCGGAAAGGTGCTGGAAAAGCGGGGGCTTGGCGGGATTTTCGATGCTGTCTACGGCGTGGGCGACACCGGCTACCGGCCCAAGCCCGAACGCGCCGCCTTCGAGGCGGTCTTCGCGCTGGACGGGCTGGATCCGCGCCGCGCCGCCATGTTCGAGGACGATCCACGCAACCTCGCCGTGCCGCATCAGATGGGGATGCGCACCGTCCATGTCGCGCCCGAACCTGCGACGGGCGCGCATATCCACCATTACACCGACGATCTGACGGGTTTCCTGGCCCGGCTGGGCTGATCCCCAGGGGGAGCCAGGGGTGGGACATTTCGCCCGCTTGAGAATGGCGCGGGCCGGGGCGATATCTCAAAGGCATATCCAGTAGTCAGGAAATCAGACCGATGGCACAAGCCGATCTTGCCAACCCGCCCTCGCGCCTCGACCGCATCCTGTTCTCGCTGCCCCTGATCGGGCGGATCGCGCGGGAAATCGCGGCGGATGTGGATAACTTCTTCTGGCTCCTGCCGGTCGTGGTGCTGGGGCTGGTGCTGGCGGTGATGACCTGGGGCCTTGCCGCGCTGACCATCGCCGCGCTTTGCCTGGTGCCGTTGATGTTTGTGTTTTTCGTCGCGATCTCCTGGCCGTCCTGATATCTGGGCCGTCCTGATATCTGGGCCGTCCTGATCATTGGAGCCTTCCCGGCCCCCTGCGGGACGATCTGTCCCACTGGAGCTTTGCGCCCCGCTCGCCTAGGCTCCACGGCGGAACCATGAAGGGCGGATCCGATGCGCAAGACCACTGACATCCTGGTTTCCGGCGGCGGAGTCGCCGGGCTGACGGCGGCGGCGGCCTTCGGCGCGGCCGGATTCTCGGTGATCTGCGTCGATCCCGCCCCCCCCGTCACCGCCGAGGCCGAAGCGGGCGCCGACCTGCGCAGCACCGCCTTCCTGCAACCCTCGATCCCGGTGCTGGAGGCGGCGGGCCTCTGGGCGCGCCTGCGCCCCCATGCCGCCGAATTGCAGATCATGCGCATCGCCGATGCCGGGGGCGATCCGGGCGTCGCCCGCATCGTCAAGGATTTCGACGCCGCCGACATCTCGGACCAGCCCTTCGGCTGGAACCTGCCCAACTGGCTCTTGCGGCGCGAGATGGTGGCGCAGCTGGCTGAACTTCCGAATGTCAGCTTCCGCCCCGGCAAGGCCACAAGCGCGCTGCTGACGCGCGAAAGCGAGGCGCTGGTCACCCTGTCGGACGGCGAACGGATCGCGGCGCGGCTGCTCGTCGCCGCCGACGGGCGTGATTCGCCGATGCGCGAGGCGCTCGGGATCGCGGTGCGGCGCATCCACTACGGCCAGAAGGCGCTGGCCTTCGCGGTCACCCATGAAAAGCCGCATGGCAATGTCTCGACCGAGGTCCACCGCTCGGGCGGACCCTTCACCATGGTGCCGCTGCCCGACCGGGACGGGCGCCCGGCCTCGGCCGTGGTCTGGATGGAGCGCGGGCCCGAGGCCGCCCGGCTGGCCGCCCTGCCCGTCCCCGAATTCGAGGCCGAGATGAACCTGCGCGCCTGTGGCATCCTGGGCAGGATGCGACTGGCCTCGCGCCGCCCGGTCTGGCCGATCATCTCGCAGGTGGCCGAACGGCTCTCGGGCGAGCGCAGCGCGCTTCTGGCCGAGGCCGCCCATGTCGTGCCGCCGATCGGGGCGCAGGGGCTGAACATGTCGCTCGCCGATCTGCGGGCGCTTTTGGATCTGGCCCGTGCCGAGCCCGACCGGCTGGGCGATGCCGCCATGCTGGAGGCCTATCACCGCGCCCGCCATGGCGACATCGCCTTGCGGGTCAAGGGGATCGACCTGCTGAACCGCGCCTCGATGATGGGCGCGCCCGCGCTGCGCAACCTGCGGGCGGGGGTTCTGGACACGCTCTACTCGCTCACCCCGCTGCGGCGGGGGATGATGCGGGCGGGGCTGGGCGTGCGCTAGGGCGGCTAGAGCACCGCCTCGACCCCGCGCGCGATCCGGGCCAGCGTCGCCTCGACATCGCGCAGCTTGTCGAGCCCGAAAAGCCCGATGCGGAAGGATCGGAACCCCGCGCCCTCGCCCACCTGCAAGGGCACGCCCGCCGCGATCTGGATGCCCAGCTCGCGGAATTTCGTACCGTTCTGCACCTGCGGATCCTCGGTATAGGCCACCACCACCCCCGGCGCGCCGAAGCCCTCGGCCGCGACCGAGGCGACGCCGCGCGCCGCCAGCATCCCGCGCACCGCACGGCCAAGCGCCCATTGCGCCGCTTTGGCCGCCTCGAACCCCATTTCGCGGGTCTCGACCATGGCGTCGCGCAGGCCCAGGATCGCATCGGTGGGCAGGGTGGCGTGATAGGCGTGGCCGCCGCCCTCATAGGCCGACATGATCGCGCGCCATTTCTTCAGGTCCAGCGCGAAACTGTCGCTTGTCGTGGCCTCAAGCCGCGCCTCGCCGCGCGGGCCCAGGACCACGATTCCCGTCGAGGGCGAGGCCGACCAGCCCTTTTGCGGCGCCGAGATCAGCACATCCACCCCGAGCGCCGGCATATCGACCCAAATGCAGCCGCTGGCGATGCAATCCAGCACGAAAAGCGCCCCCACCTCGCGCGCCGCCGCGCCGATCCGCGCGACGTAATCGTCGGGCAGGATCAGGCCGCTGGCGGTTTCGACATGCGGGGCGAAGATCGCATCGGGGCGGGTCTCATGGATCTTCGCCACCACCTCCTCGATCGGGGGCGGCGCGAAGGGCGCGAGGGGCGCGTTCCCCGCCGCCCGCGCCATCACCACCTCGGTCTGGGCGGAGAAACCGCCGGTCTCCAGGATCTGGCTCCAGCGAAAGCTGAAAAAGCCGTTGCGCAGCACCAGGTTGCGGCCGCGCCCGAACTGCCGCGCCACCGATTCCATCGCGCAGGTGCCGCCGCCGGGAACAAGCGCCGTGGCGGTGCCGCCATAGACCTCTTTCAGCAGCGCCGAGATGTCGCGCATCACGCCCTGGAACCGCGCCGACATGTGGTTGAGGCTGCGGTCGGTGAAGACCACCGAGAATTCCTCCAGCCCCTCGGGGTCGATATGGTCATGCGGCAGTTTCATCGCGGCTCCTCCGGTTGTGCCGGGCCAGTCTAGCCGCCGCCCGCGGGCATCGCCAGCGCCCCGGATTCCGCAGCAGCATCCTGTTCCCGAAGAAAATCCCCGGAAGGCTGCGGGAACGGCGCCACCCCGCGCATTAGCCCAGGGGACCGGGACGTCGCTCTTCGGTCAGCACCACATTGGCCTCGACATGGCCCACGCCCGGCAGGGTCATCACGCGCCGCCGCAGCACGCGCTCGAAATCCGCCAGATCCCGCGCCACCACCCGCAGGCGGTAGTCGAAGACGCCCAGCACATGCTGGACCACCTGCACCTCGGGGATGGCGGTCGCGGCGCGTTCGAAATCCTCAAGGCCGACGCGCCCCTTGGTGGCAAGGCGGATGCCCAGGAACACCGTCACCCCGAAGCCGAGCGCGGCGCGGTCGACATCCACCCGCAGCCCGGCCAGGACGCCGCTTTCCTCAAGCCGCCGGACCCTGCGCCAGGTCGCGGGCTGCGACAGGCCCAGCCTGCGCCCCAACTCCCCCGCCCCCAGCCCGCCATCGAGCGAAAGCGCGCGCAGGATGGCGCGGTCGGTGTCGTCCAGATCGACCGGATCCTTCACAGGGCCAATCCCCCGCTGTCCTTGATGGTCGAGATCAGCATCAGCGCCTCGACTTCGGCGATATGCGGCAGGGTCAGGATGCGGCTGCGGTAAAGCGCGGTCCAATGCGCCATGTCGCGGGCGATCACGTTCAGCCGCACATCGACCGAGCCGAGGAAGGTCTCGATCGCCAGCACCTCGGGCACCTCACGTGCGGCCAGGGTGAAGTCGTCGAAGGCGCGCGGGTCGGTCTTGTCGAGGGTGAAGCGCAGCGAGACCTCGACCTCATAGCCCAGGCGGCGCCAGTCGATCGCCGCCGTCTCGGCGCGGATGATGCCGGCTTCGCGCAAACGCTCGATCCGGCGCCAGAGCGTGGCGGTGGTGACGCCCGCGCGCTGCGCGAGCTCGGCCCGCGCCAGCCCCGGCTCGGCCAGCCAATGGCGCAGGATCCTGCGGTCTGCATCGTTTATCTGCATGAAAAATCCATTATCATGCAATATAAGGCATTAAAATCCATTATTTCTGCCTATATCGTGATGGATTGCACAGAGCGTCGGAAAGATTTTCCTATTCTGCCCATATCGAAAGCAATGGAGGATGCGTGATGCGCGTCTATTATGATCGCGACTGCGATGTGAACCTGATCAAGGACAAGAAGGTCGCCATCCTGGGCTATGGCAGCCAGGGCCATGCCCATGCGCTGAACCTGCGCGATTCGGGGGCGAAGAACCTTGTCGTCGCGCTGCGCGAGGGCTCGGCTTCGGCGAAAAAGGCCGAATCCGAAGGGCTCAAGGTCATGGGCATCGCCGAGGCGGCCGCCTGGGCCGATCTGATCATGTTCACCATGCCCGACGAGCTTCAGGCGGAAACCTATCGCAAATACGTCCATGACAACCTGCGCGAAGGCGCCGCCATCGCCTTCGCCCATGGCCTGAACGTCCATTTCGGCCTGATCGAGCCGAAGGCGGGCGTCGATGTCATCATGATGGCGCCGAAGGGCCCCGGCCACACCGTGCGCGGCGAATATGTCAAGGGCGGCGGCGTGCCCTGCCTGGTGGCGGTCCATAACGACGCGACCGGCAAGGCGCTGGAAATCGGGCTTTCCTATTGCTCGGCCATCGGCGGCGGGCGCTCGGGCATCATCGAGACCAATTTCCGCGAGGAATGCGAGACCGACCTCTTCGGCGAGCAGGCCGTGCTTTGCGGCGGCCTCGTGGAACTGATCCGCATGGGCTTCGAGACCCTGGTCGAGGCGGGCTATGCCCCCGAGATGGCCTATTTCGAATGCCTGCACGAGGTGAAGCTGATCGTGGACCTGATCTACGAAGGCGGCATCGCCAACATGAACTATTCGATCTCGAACACCGCCGAATACGGCGAATATGTCTCGGGCCCGCGCATCCTGCCTTACGATGAGACCAAGGCCCGGATGAAGGCGGTGCTGCGCGACATCCAGACCGGCAAGTTCGTGCGCGACTTCATGCAGGAAAACACCGTCGGCCAGCCGTTCTTCAAGGGCACCCGCCGCCTGAACGACGAGCATCAGATCGAACAGGTCGGTGCAAAGCTGCGCGAGATGATGCCCTGGATCGGCAAGGGCAAGTTGGTGGACAGGGCCAGAAACTGAGGTCCGTCACAGTCAAAGAGGGCGCCCTCTGGCGCCCTTTTTCAATCTCGTTGGCATGGCAGCGGCCCCGCAGAACCGTCGGTTTGACGGCAGGACAGATTTCTACATCTTGTAGCGGCCGGCATAATCCTGACCGTCCGCACAAACCCCGCTCAAGTCGCCGACAGAATATTTCTCGCCAAGTTCAGAAAGTATTCTGTCAAAACCGGAGGCGTCCACCAAGCCAAAGGTGATCGCCACATGGTCATCGTAAGTGATGAAGACATTGTTCTCCACATCAACCGGCATCAGCATGCCTATGCCCGTGATGTCGTTGAAGGCCTCATCAGCTGATGCTGATCGCCTCAGTTCCAGCCAGCACTGTCCTGCAGGGGCGGCAAAGGGGCTGCCAGCAGTCTTTTCCTGAGGCTCCATCCCGGCAAGGATAATCCGCTCGCAGAAGATGCCACGGCCAAAGCCAGCGTAGTCGCAATACCAGTCATCATATTGCAGGATTTCTTCAAGACCGACCCGGACCACGGTATCCGGGGTTGTCGCCATCATAAGATCGAACCATTCCTGCTCCGGTTTGCCGGTAATTTCCCCGAGAACCCGGGCCGAGCGCCTCGTGGCGAACTCATCACAATAGCTATTGCCAGCCATATACGCACAATGAAACAGAAGTTCGGTTCCGACGTCGGGCACATATGAATCGGGCAGATACTCCAGCTTCTGACGCGCGGCCAAGGCAATCACCGTGGCCGCACTTGCTGCCGGTCCGTTGATCTGGACAGAAAGGTCGCGATCAAAGATCAGGCGCGCAATCTCGATCCCGGCATGCAGATTTCCACCCGGGCTGTTTCCGACAATGATCTTCTCCACGTCAGGATGGCGGTCCAGCATCTCGGCAAACAGTATTTCGTCACCGAACTCCACCCCCCCCCTCAATATGGATGTGCGCCGGATATTCGACATTGGCACCTGTCGTCCGATAATCCTGTTCAGGATAGTATTCCATTTCGAGAGCGCGGCCCGCACCACAAGAAACGGCGAACACCACGACAGTGGCTGAGAGCAAAGACCTCGGCACGGTCATCCAGAGAACCCTTTTCTGCGTTGTGATCATTAAAACACGTTGATCATAGCATTTCGCCGGAGAGGAGGGCAAGATACGGAAATCAAATCGCCGCTTCGACCGCGCCGACGATCTCGTCCACCACCTCGGTCAGAAGGGTGGGATCCTCGCATTCGGCCATGACGCGGATCAGGGGTTCGGTGCCGGATCTGCGGATCAGGATCCGGCCCTTGCCGGTGATGCGCGCCTCATTGGCGGCGATGGTCGCGCGGACGGATTCCGCCTCCAGCGGGGCGGCGCCCGCGGTGAAACGTATGTTTTTGAGAAGTTGCGGCACGGTTTCGAACTGGCGGATCAGGCGGCTGGCGGGGGCGGCGGTGCGCACCATCTCGGCCAGGACCTGAAGCCCGGCCAGAAGGCCGTCGCCGGTGGTGGCGTAATCGGTCATCACGATATGGCCCGATTGCTCGCCGCCCAGGTTCCAGCCGCCGCGCCGCATCGCCTCGACCACATAGCGGTCGCCAACGGCGGTGCGCTCCAGCCGCAGGCCCCGGCCCTGAAGAAACCGCTCCAGCCCGAGGTTCGACATCACCGTCGCGACCAGCGTGTCGCCCCTCAGCCGCCCGTCCCCGGCCCAGCGGGCGGCCAGCAGCGCCATGATCTGATCGCCGTCCGCCACCGTGCCGTTCTCGTCCAGGATCATCACCCGGTCGGCATCGCCATCGAGCGAGATCCCCACATGCGCACCATGGGCCACCACCGCCTCGGCCGCCGTGGCGGTATGGGTCGAGCCGCAGAAGGCATTGATGTTCTTGCCGTTCGGCGCGGTGCCCACCGGGATCACCTCGGCGCCCAACTCCCACAGCACCTCGGGCGCGGCGCGATAGGCGGCGCCATTGGCGCAATCCACCACCACCTTCAGCCCGTCGAGCCGCAGCCCGGCGGGGAACGAGGTCTTGACATATTCCTGATAGCGCCCGCGCCCGTCCTCGATCCGCTTCACCCGGCCGATGTTCTCGGGCTGCGAGAGGGTGATCTCGCCCGCGAGGATCGCCTCGATCTCGGCCTCGGCCTCATCTGAGAGCTTGAAGCCGTCGGGGCCGAAGAACTTGATGCCATTGTCCTCATGCGGATTGTGGCTGGCCGAGATCATCACCCCCAGATCGGCCCGCATCGAGCGGGTGAGGAATCCCACCGCAGGCGTCGGCACCGGGCCGAGGAGCAGCACGCTCATCCCCGTCGAACTCAGCCCCGCCGTCAGCGCGTTTTCCAGCATGTAGCCCGACAGCCGCGTGTCCTTGCCGATCACCACCCGATGCGCCCCCCCGCCCGAGGGGCGGAAATAGCGCCCCGCCGCCGCGCCAAGGCGCAGGGCCAGCTCGGCGGTCATCGGATGGCTGTTGGCGCGGCCGCGCACGCCATCGGTGCCGAAAAGTTTACGCGTCATGTTCTGCTCCGTTTCCGTCTTTTTCGTTGTCGCCCGCCAAAGCCTGCCAAAGGCGCAGCGCCTGCCGGGTTTCATATGTGTCGTGGACGCGCAGGATCTGCGCCCCCGCCGCCGCCCCGGCCAGCGCCACCGCGACCGAGCCCGCCATGCGCTCGGGCGCCCGATCCGCACCGCCGATCTCGCCGATGAACCGCTTGCGGCTGGCGCCCAGCAGGACCGGGCAGCCCAAATCGTGGAAGGCCGCCAGATCGCGGATCAGCGCGAGATTATGCGCGGCGGTCTTGGCGAAGCCGATGCCCGGATCAGTGATGATGCGATCCTGCGCGATCCCGGCGGCCAGCGCGGCCTCGATACGCTCGGCCAGATGTTCATGCACCTCGGCCACCACATCGCGGTAGCTGGCATGGTCGTTCATCGTCCGGGGATCGGCCAGCGAATGCATCAGGACGACCGGCGCGCCCGCCTCGGCCACCACCCGCGCCATGTCGGGATCGAACCGCAGCGCGGTCACGTCGTTGACGATATCGGCCCCCGCCTCCAGCGCCGCCGCCGCGACCCGCGCCTTGCGGGTGTCGATCGAGATCGGATTGGCGATCCCCGCCGCCCGCAGCGCCCGGATCACCGGCGCGGTGCGGGCGATCTCTTCGCCCTCGGGCACGTCGTCGGCGCCCGGCCGGGTGCTTTCGCCGCCGATGTCGAGGATATCGGCCTCTTGCGCCATGACCCGCGCCCGGGCCAGCGCGGCCTCGGGCCCCTGATGGCGCCCGCCGTCCGAGAAGCTGTCCGGGGTGACGTTGAGGATCCCCATGATCCTGGGCCGGTCGAGGGCGAGGCCGCACAGATCCGCCCGCCGGGCCGAAAGCCGCTGGCAAAGGCCGGGGTCCATTTCGCCTGCCCGAAGATACTCCGCCCGGCACCCGTCCCGGATCGCCGTCCCCGCCTCCCACCAGACATGGCGGCTGCCCGCCAGTGGCCAAGCGCCATCGGAACGGCGGTGGGTCATCGGGACGGGCTGAAAGCGTGTGGTCATGGATCATTCGGGCCGGGAAAGCGTGCCCAAGGGTTTCGCGCCCCGCAGGCGGTTTGGCAAGCGCCGCGCTCAGCCCCGCTCCACGCCCACGCGGCTTCCCGCCGGGACCGAAACATCGCCGTGAACCACCAGCGCCGCCGCCGCCACCTCTTCGGCCAGCCAAAGCGCCAGCGCGACCGGGGTGCGGTCCTGCGGGCCGTCCACGGCGTCGAGGACCAGCTTCGACGGCGCCCAGACCACCGAACCGCCGCGCTTCATCGCCCAGTCGATCTCGGAGCGCGAGGCCACCACCACGCAGCGCGGATCGCGCGCGGCCAGGACCCAGGCGTTCTGCTCGATGGCCAGCAGGTCGATGCGGCGCTGCGTGGGGCGGTGGCCGGTCTGCGGCGCGGGCGTCTCGGGCAGGCCGACGCAGAAGATCATCGGCAGGCCGCGCGCGGCAAGCGCGTCGATCCGCGCCGCCAGCCCCTCGGAAGCCAGGCTATCGTTGTCGAAATAGACCACCAGCGGATGCACCGCCGCGCCCTCATGGCGCAAAGGCACCTCGGCGCGCGAGCGCGCGATCTCGACCCCAAGCGCATAGGGGCCGACGTCGAGCTTCTCGATCCGCACGAAGGCGCGCATGGCCTGCGGCTCGGCCAGGATCCGCTCGGCCACCTTCTCGGCCAGCGTCTCCAGCAGGTTCACCCGCGACTGCGCCAGTTCGGCGGCGATCTCCTCGGTGATCCGGTCATAGGAGAGGATGCGGTCCACATCATCCTCCAGCGGCGCGCGCGGCGGGCGCACCTCGACCACCACGTTGAAGCGCAGGCGCTGCTTCTGGCCGCGTTCCTTCTGATAGGCGCCGATATCGGCCTCGACCACATGGTCGCGCAGCGAGATGCGGTCGCGCGGATCCGCCGAGGCCGAGGCCTCGGCCCGCTCGACCGGATGGGCGAAAGCCAGGCTGATGTCGCTTTTCGTGGTCATGGCGCTGATCTGGCCCCTTCCCGGTGCTGGCATCCGCCCGCGCGCAATCCCGCCCGGGCCGATCGCACGACCCTGCCACGGCCGCGCGCCCTGCCCATGCCCCAAGACGGCCATCGGCGCAAGCATTGCGACATGCGGAAGACGGGCTCAGCCCTTGCCGCGCCCGGGAAGGCTGTAGAACAGATGCGCCCCGATGGCGGCGGTGCGATCGAGCCGCTTCGACCAGCCCGGCGCCACGGCGCGGGTGTGGAAGAAGGTCGCCCCCTCGGTCAGCGGGCGCGGCGCACCGCCCAGCATCAGCGCGGCGATCCGCCCGGCGATGGCGCGCGGGCCCTTCTCGGACATCGCCTTGGCGCCCTTGCAATGGTAGGAAAACTGGCAGGTTCCGCCGGTCTTCTGCTTCACCACGCCGCAGACGGTCGAGGGGAAGACCGGATCGTCGCGTCGGTTCAGGATGACCTCGGCCACCGCGAACTGGCCGCGCAGGCTTTCGCCGCGGGCCTCGTGATAGATCGCCTCGGTCAGGCATTGCCACTCCGGGTCGCCGCCCTGCGGTGCGGGCTGGGCCAGCAGCCAGGCCAGGTCATAGCGCAGGCTCGGCGCGGTCTTTTCGGGCGCGGCCTTGCCTGCGGCTTTTGCCGCCGGGGCGGCCTTTTCCGCCGCCCTGGGCCCGGTCGCGATGGCGCCCAGATCGGCGCTCGAAAGCGTGGCGAGGCGCGATTTCTCGCTGCCCAGAAGGGCGCCCATCTCGCCCGCGATGGCGGATTGGGGGGTATTCTTGTCGCTGCGCGTGACATCGGCATGCGCCGCCTGGGTCAGTGCCATGACCGCGATCATCGCGGCCCCCAGCGTCTTCCCTGAGCGTTTCATGTGGTCATCCAAAGCTGTTTCCCGCCCTGCAAGCCCCCCGGAAGGGCGCCCCGCATGACCGGGCGGCGCTTAGGCCAGGCAGGGCGCCGGGGTCCACCCGTGTTGCAAAACTGCCATGAAAATAGGCGGGATTTCGGCAGATTTCCGCCGAAACCGCTCATGTTTCCATCAAAGAAACAATGTCAAGCCAATGGAATATAATCGGAATTCCGACTTTCACCCGAAGAGCGGATCGCAAGATGCGCAGCCGCCAGCCGTGCCATCGGCACCCGGTAAGGGCTGCAAGACACATAGTCGAACCCGGCCCGACGACAGAAATCAATCGATTCGGGGCTGCCGCCATGTTCGCCGCAGATCGAAAGCGTCAGATCCGGGCGGGTCTCGCGCCCGCGCGTGGCGCCGGTCAGCAGCAGCTCCCCCACCCCGTCGACATCAAGGATGTGGAACGGGTCCTCGGGATAGACGCCCTGCTGGACATAGGTGTTCATGAACTTCCCGGCATCGTCGCGCGACAGGCCATAGGTCATCTGCGTCAGGTCGTTGGTGCCAAAGGACAGAAAGGCGGCATGCTGCGCGATCTCGCCCGCCCGCAGCGCGGCGCGCGGGGTCTCGACCATGACGCCCAGCCGATAGTCGAACTGCGCCTGCGCCCGGGTGCGCACCATCGCCGCCACCGCGTCGATGCGGGTTTTCACCAACTCCACCTCGCGCCGGGCCGAGACCAGCGGGATCATCACCTCGGGCACGATGGGGGCGCCGCGGCGGGCGGATTCGATGGTGGCCTCGAAGATCGCCTGGGCCTGCATGTCGTAGATCTCGGGCAGGACGACGCCGAGGCGCACGCCGCGCATGCCCAGCATCGGGTTCACCTCGCGCAGCGCCTCCGCCCGGCGGGTCACCTCGGACAGCGGGCGGTCCAGCGCCTCGGCCAGTTCGCGCAGCCCCTCGCGCGTCGAGGGCAGGAATTCGTGCAGCGGCGGGTCGAACAGCCGGATACAGACCGGACGCCCGGTCATGATGCCGAAGAGCTGCGCGAAATCCTCGCGCTGCATCGGCAAGAGCCGCGCCAGCGCCGCCGCCCGGTCGGCGGGGGTGTCGGCGAAGATCATCTCGCGCATGACGATCAACCGGTCCTCGTCGAAGAACATGTGCTCGGTGCGGCACAGGCCGATGCCCTCGGCATCGAAACGCCGCGCGGTCTCGGCATCCGAGGGGGTGTCGGCATTGGCGCGCACGCCGATGTCGCGGAAAGCATCCGCCCAGCCCAGCAGGCGGCGGAAACTGTCGTCCAGCGCGGGCGGCAGCATTGCCGCCGCGCCCGCCAGCGCCTCGCCGCGCGAGCCGTCGATGGTAATCACGTCGCCCTCGCGCAGGATGCGGCCGTCCTGCGCGGTCATGCGACGCTCGCGCATGTCGATCCGCAGGTCCGAGGCGCCGACGACGCAGGGCACGCCCAGGCCGCGCGCGATCACCGCCGCATGGCTGGTCATGCCGCCGCGCTCGGTCAGCACGGCCACGGCGGAATGCATGCCGCGAATATCCTCGGGCGCGGTCTCGCGCCGCACGAGCACGCAATCCTCGCCGCGCGCGGCCGAGGCCTGGGCGGCCTCGGGGTCGAAGACCAGCCGCCCCGTCGCCGCCCCGGGCGAAGCCGCCATGCCGCGCGCCACCACGTCGCGCGGCTCGCGCGGGTCGACCTGGTGGTGCAAAAGCTCGGACAGCGCGCGCGGCTCCACCCGCAGGACCGCCTCGCGCCGGTCGATCACCCCGTCGTCGGCCAGGGCAACCGCGATCTTCAGCCCGGCCCGGGCCGAGCGCTGGACCCGCACCGCATCCAGCACCGACAGGCGGCCGTCCTCGACGGTGAATTCGATCTGCATCTCCTCGCGCAGGCGCTCGCGGCAGACCGCGCCATGGCGGGCGAGATCGGCGAAGACCTGCGGCGCCAGCTCTTCCAGCGAGGGGCCGCGCGGATCGCGGGTGAGGTAGATGGATTCCCGCGCCGCAAGCGCATCGCGGCCCTGGCTCTGGCCAAGATAGCGCCCGGTGACCCGGCGCGCGCCGGTGACGGAATCGACGAACTGGATCACGCCCGAGCCCGAGACCCCCTGCCCCAGCCCCTGGGCCATGTCCTGCACCACCAGCCCGAGCGCGGCATCCTGCGGCGCCCCCTTGGCCGCGCGCAGCAGCCGGGCCGAGGTGCCCTCCCAGGCCCGGGCCATGCTTTTCAGCACGTCGGAAAGCTGCCGGGCCGGGTCCTGGGGGAACCGCTCGTCGGTTTCCGCCTCGTAGAGTTTAAGGACCTCGGCCAGGGCGCCCTTTCCCGGCTTGATGTCTTCGAACATATCCGGGTCAAGGCGGGCGACGTGGATCGCATATTTCTGTATGAATCGAACACAGAGCGCATCCGCCGCCTCGCGCCCATGGGTCTCGGCCAGAAGCAGGTGGCGCTTGGCGTTCATCCCGACATTCAGGATCGTCGCGGGCCCGCCCCATTCCGGCTCGGCCGGAGAGGCCCGGACCGAGACCAGCGGCTCCGGCCCGAAAGCCGCCAGGATCCCCGCCGCATCCACGGCATGGCCCTGGGCGATGGCGCGCACGCTATGGGCGGGCAGGGCCACCGATTTCGGCACCGGCAGGTCGAGCCGCACCAGTCGCTGAAGGCATTTCGCCTTCCAGCCATGCTCGGCCGCCGTGACGCGCGCGCCCGGGGTGATTTCGGCATGGTCTGGGATCGGCTCGTATTTCTGCACTGCAGCATCCTCCGTTCCGGCGCAGGATACGCCAGTCCGGCATTTACGCAAGTGTCACGCTCGGGCAGTCTCGAAAGCGCCGGGCGAAAGCGCCCCCCGGCCTGGCACCGCAGCGCGGGCCGGACCGGAGAACCGGAGCGATCAGGCCATCGCGATCACGCCGCCGCGCCGCGCGCGGCGCGGATCAGGGCCAGCAACTCTTTCGCCGCCAGCGGGATATTGGTGCCGGGGCCGAAGATCGCCTTCACCCCCGCCGCCCTCAGGAAATCGTAATCCTGCTGCGGGATCACGCCGCCGCAGATCACGATGATATCCTCGGCGCCCTTTTCCTTCAGCGCCTCGATCAGCTTGGGCGCCAGGGTCTTGTGCCCCGCTGCCAGCGAGGAGATGCCGACGACATGGACGTCGTTGTCGACCGCATCCTGCGCCGCCTCTTCCGGGGTCTGGAACAAGGGCCCGACATCGACGTCGAAACCGATATCGGCATAGGCGGTGGCGATCACCTTGGCGCCACGGTCATGGCCGTCCTGGCCCATCTTGACCACGAGGATCCGCGGGCGGCGGCCCTCTTCCTCGGCAAAGGCCTCGACATCCTTCTGGATCGCGGCGAAGGCCTCGTCGCCCTCATAGGCGGCACCGTAAACTCCGGACAAGACCTTCACCTCCGCCCTGTGGCGCCCGTATGTGCCTTCCATCGCCAGGCTGATCTCGCCCACGGTGGCGCGGGCGCGGGCGCATTCCACCGCAGCCTCCAGCAGATTGCCGCCCTCGACGGTGCGACGGCCAAGCTCCAGCAGCGCCGCGTCGCATTTCGCCTGGTCGCGGGTGGCGCGGATGCGCTCCAGCCGGGCGATCTGGGCGTCGCGCACCTTCATGTTGTCGATGTCGAGGATCTCGATCGGGTCTTCTTTGTCCTTGCGGTATTTGTTGACGCCGACGATCACCTCATCGCCCCGGTCGATCATCGCCTGACGCCGGGCGGCGGTCTCCTCGATCCTGAGCTTGGGCATGCCCGAGGCCACCGCCTTGGTCATGCCGCCCATGGCCTCGACCTCTTCGATCAGCTTCCAGGCCTCTTCGGCCAGTTGCGCGGTCAGGCTTTCGACGTAATAGCTGCCCGCCAGCGGGTCGACGACATGGGTGATGCCGGTTTCCTCCTGCAGGATCAACTGGGTGTTGCGCGCGATCCGGGCCGAGAATTCGGTGGGCAGGGCGATCGCCTCGTCCAGCGCATTGGTGTGCAGGCTTTGCGTGCCGCCAAGCGCCGCCGACATCGCCTCATAGGCGGTGCGGATGACGTTGTTGTAGGGATCGGCCTCCTGCAGGCTGACGCCCGAGGTCTGGCAATGGGTGCGCAGCATCAGGCTGCCGGTCTTCTTGGGGTTGAACTCCTTCATGATCCGCGTCCAAAGCATCCGCGCCGCGCGCAGCTTGGCCGCCTCCATGAAGAAGTTCATGCCGATGGCGAAGAAGAACGAGAGCCGCCCGGCGAAGGCATCGACATCCATCCCCGCCGCCAGCGCCGCGCGCACATATTCGCGCCCGTCGGCCAGCGTATAGGCCAGCTCCTGGACGAGGTTCGCCCCCGCCTCCTGCATGTGATAGCCGGAGATCGAGATCGAATTGAACTTCGGCATCTCGTTCGCGGTATATTCGATGATGTCGGCGATGATCTTCATCGAGGGTTCGGGCGGATAGATATAGGTGTTCCGCACCATGAACTCTTTCAGGATGTCGTTCTGGATCGTGCCCGACAGCAGGCTGCGGTGGTGGCCCTGTTCCTCGCCCGTCACGATGAAGCTGGCCAGGATCGGGATCACCGCGCCGTTCATCGTCATCGAGACCGACACCTTGTCCAGCGGGATGCCGTCGAACAGGATCTTCATGTCCTCGACCGAATCGATGGCGACCCCGGCCTTGCCGACATCGCCCACCACGCGGGGGTGGTCGCTGTCATAGCCCCGGTGGGTCGCCAGGTCGAAGGCGACCGAGACCCCCTGCTGCCCCGCCGCCAGCGCCTTGCGGTAAAAGGCGTTCGATTCCTCGGCGGTGGAGAACCCGGCATATTGCCGGATGGTCCAGGGACGGCCCGCATACATCGTGGCGCGCACGCCCCGGGTGAAGGGCGCGACGCCCGGCACCTCGCCGATCTGGGGCAGGCCGTCGAGATCCTCGGCGGTATAAAGCGGCTTGACCTCGATCCCCTCAAGCGTCCGCCAGTTCAGGCTGGCGGGATCGCGACCCTTGAGTTCCTTCGAGGCAAGCGCCTCCCATGCCTTGATGTCGCTCATCGTCCTCACTCCGTTCTGGCCGCTTTCGCAGACCGATGCCGCTTGGGGTTTTGCGCGCCCTGCCCTATATCCGGGACATGAGCCTTCGCATCCACCGCCGTTCCCTCGTTCTTCTTGCCGCCCTTGGCGCGGCCTTTCCCTGGCGCGCCCGCGCCGAGGAAGATCTTTCCGCCGGGACCGAGGCCGAAGTCGCGCCCTTCGGGCCGGTTCCTGCCCGTGACGTGGTCGAGGCCGATCTGGTCTATGTCAAACGCCCGGTCATCGTCTTTGCCGATACGCCGAACGATCCGAACTTCATCCGCCAGATGGAGCTTCTGCCCCGGGTCTACGACGATCTGGCCCTGCGCCGGGTGATCCTGATCACCGACACCGATCCGGCCGATCCTTCGGCGCTGCGGCGCAGGCTGCGGCCGCGCGGCTTCTCGCTGATCCTGATGGATCGCGACTGGGGCTCGGCGATCCGCAAGCCCCTCCCCTGGGAGGGGCGCGAGATCGTCAACGCCATCGACAAGATGCCGCTGGCGCGCTCCGACGCGCTGGAGCGCAGTCCGGCCGGGCGCTGACGGCAGGACGGCGGGCGGCAGAACGGCGGGCGGGCGGGCGCGGCCCGCAGGGGCCTGCCCCCGGCCCCTTTGCGGGGCCGGTGCAACTTGCCGTCCCCGTTCCGCCAGCCGCCCCTGCACCATCCTATTCGAACTCCATGATCACTTCGTCGACCTTCAGGCTCGCCCCCGGGCTGGCGGCGATCTTCTTGACCACGCCCTTCCGCTCGGCCTTGAGGATGTTCTCCATCTTCATCGCCTCGACGGTGGCCAGCGCCTGGCCCTCCTGCACCTCCTGCCCCTCCTCGACCGAGATCTTCACCACCAGCCCCGGCATCGGGCAAAGCAGGAATTTCGAGGTGTCGGGCGGCAGCTTCTCGGGCATCAGCCGCGCCAGCTCGGCCGCGCGCGGGGTGCGGACATGGACCTTCAGATCGGCGCCGCGCAGGCGGATGCGGAAGCCCATCGGGATCTTGCCCACCTTGAGCACCAGAGGCTGGCCGTCGACCGAAAGCCGCGCCAGGTTCTGCCCCGGGGCCCAGTCCGAGGTGACGCGGTGCTGCGTCCCCTCGGCGAAGGTCACGGTCGAGCCATCGCGGTCGGCGGCGATGTTCACCGCCAGATCCTGGCCATCCAGGCTGACCACCCACAGATCGCCCACCCGGCGCTGGTGGTTGTCCATGGTGCCCGAGATGCGGGTGCGCCGGATCTCGGCCACGCGGTGCATCGCCGCCGCCGCCGCCGCCACCCGGCGCAGGATCGAGGGCGGCAGCACCGCGCCCTGGAAGCCCTCGGGATATTCCTCGGCGATGAAGGCGGTGGTGATGTCGCCCGAGACGAAGCGCGGGTGATCCATCACCGCGCCGACGAAGGGCAGGTTGTGGCCGATGCCCTCGACCTCGAACGTATCCAGCGCCAGCCGCATCTCTTCGATGGCGGCCTCGCGCGTCTCGCCCCAGGTGCAGAGCTTGGCGATCATCGGGTCGTAATACATGCTGATCTCGCCGCCCTCGAAGACGCCGGTGTCGTTGCGGACCACGCCGCCACGCGCGGTCTTGCCCTCGACCGGCGGGCGGTAGCGGGTCAACCGCCCGATCGAGGGCAGGAAGTTGCGATAGGGATCCTCGGCATAGAGGCGGCTTTCCATTGCCCAGCCGTTGATCTTCAGGTCGGATTGCGCGAAGGGCAGCGCCTCGCCCGCCGCCACGCGGATCATCTGCTCGACGAGATCGACGCCGGTGATCAGCTCGGTCACCGGATGTTCGACCTGAAGCCGGGTGTTCATTTCAAGGAAATAGAAGTTGCGGCTGCCGTCGACGATGAATTCGACCGTGCCCGCGCTGGTATAGCCCACGGCCTTGGCCAGCGCACAGGCCTGCTCGCCCATGGCCTTGCGGGTGGCCTCGTCCAGGAAGGGCGAGGGCGCCTCTTCGATGACCTTCTGGTTGCGGCGCTGGATCGAGCATTCGCGCTCATGCAGGTAGACGGTGTTGCCATGGCTGTCGGCCAGGACCTGGATCTCGATATGCCGGGGTTGGGTGACGAATTTCTCGATGAAGATCCGGTCGTCGCCGAAGCTGTTCGCGGCCTCGTTCTTCGAGGATTCAAACCCTTCGCGCGCCTCACCGGCGTTCCAGGCGATGCGCATGCCCTTGCCACCGCCGCCGGCGCTGGCCTTGATCATCACCGGATAGCCGATCTGGTCCGAGATCTTCACCGCCTCGTCAGCATCGGCGATCAGGCCCATATAGCCCGGCACGGTCGAGACCCCGGCCTCCTGCGCCAGTTTCTTCGAGGTGATCTTATCGCCCATGGCCTCGATCGCCGAAGAGGGCGGCCCGATGAAGGCCACGCCCTCGGCCTCCAGCGCGGCGGCGAAATCCATCCGCTCGGACAGGAAGCCATAGCCCGGATGCACAGCCTCGGCCCCGGTCTGGCGGATCGCCTCCATGATCTTGTCGATCACGATATAGGACTGGTTGGCGGGGGGGGGGCCGATATGGACGGCCTCATCCGCCATCTTGACGTGAAGCGCGTTGCGGTCGGCATCGGAATAGACCGCCACGGTCTTGATGCCCATCTTGCGGGCGGTCTTGATGACGCGGCAGGCGATCTCGCCCCGGTTGGCGATCAGGATCTTCTTGAACATGGGTCTCCCTCGGTTCCGCCCGGATCTCGGGGCCGGAAAATGCAAAGGGGTCCTCCGGGCTCATGGCCCGGAAGACCCCGGTTCAGGTCTTGAACTTTGCTGTCCGCCCGCGCGCGGACCTGTGCCGGGCGGCGCGCCGCCCCGGTCAGCCCCGCAGGACCGGCATCAATAGCAACCGTCGATGCCCGGCACGATGCAGGAGCCGCCACCGGCGACGGCGCCGATAAGCGCGCCGCGGGTCTTGGAGCCGCCGGTCGCATCGGCCACCAGGGCGCCCGCCGCGGCGCCGCCGATGGTGCGCACCGCCGCGCTGTCGAGCGGCGAATGGTTGCTGCGACTGGAGACGCAGCCGGCGAGCGGCAGGGCAAGGACGGGAAGAAGAAGAAGGATGTTGCGCATGATAGGAGACTGCCTCGACTTGTTGTTATTGAGGCCGATTCTAGCGCAAGGCGGCGCGCCGCAAAAGACTTTCCGGCATCGATCACGGGAACGGCACCGCGAAAGGCGGAGTTCCGCCCGGCATCCGCAGCCGAGGGCGGGCCGCAACGATCCGGAACGGTGTTGAAAACGCGGAAAAATCCAGCCCCCGCCCCGGACAGTCCCGCGCGAGCGGATGCGGGACCGGCGGCGGTCCGCCGATGCAACGGGGCCGGGGCAAGGCTCAAGCGCGATCCTCCCAACCGTCGTCGAAACCGTCGTCGTCGAAATTCACCGGCTCGGCATCCGGGGCGAAGACCTCGGGGAAGGCGATCGCCGCCTTCTTCGCGTCGATCCTGAGCAGCGCCTCATAAGAGGCGGGGTCGAACGGATCCTCGGCCGCGACCACCTCGCGCCCGAACAGCCACGAGAGCCGCCCGGCATCGAGATTGCCGCGCTCGAAGA
The DNA here is from genome assembly GCF_042762395.1 of Pseudogemmobacter sonorensis. Classification (NCBI taxonomy): domain Bacteria; kingdom Pseudomonadati; phylum Pseudomonadota; class Alphaproteobacteria; order Rhodobacterales; family Paracoccaceae; genus Pseudogemmobacter; species Pseudogemmobacter sonorensis. The sequence continues at coordinate 23,855 of NZ_JBEFZE010000014.1, read as the reverse complement.
CCTCTTCGCCGAAATACTGCCAGAGCGCCGCCATGAAGGCCTGATCGGCCATGCGGTCCAGGCCGCGACGGTCCTTGAACCTCTCGCGGCGGATGATCTTCGTCGCGCCCTCCTTGTTGGCACGGCGGATGGTGAACTGGAAATCGGTTCCGGGCAGGCGCCCGGGAAAGCCGCGATGCTTCAGCATATGGATGCCCCTTCTCTTGCGGGGCGGGCTTTAGCAGCGGCGGGGGATCGAGGGCCAGCAAAATAGCCGCTGGCGCCGGAGCGGCCGGTCGGCACAGGTTCGCACCGCGGAAAGGCGATGGCCCGAGGGGAAGACGCCGCGAAGGCACCCGCCCCGCCCCGGGCACGGGGCAAGGAAAGGGCAAAGCCCCCGAGCACCCGTGGCGACCGGGGGCTTGCGGTATTCTTACTTGTATTTGCCGGTGTAGACCGGCTCGTAGCTGACCGGCTCGTCGATATAGACGACTTCGGTTTCCTGCTTCTTGGCGCAGGCGGCAACGCCCGCCACGACGGCCAGGGCCAGAACGATACGCATTGTGCTCGACATCCTCTTCTCCTTGATTCTTCCGGAGTCCGGGCCTGCGACATGCAAGACCGCCCCCCGCACGAGGTTGAGGCCGCTTGGGTTCGGCCTTGCTCCACAATAGCCGAAATGCCGCCCGATTGACACGCCCCCCGGCCCAAGTTGCGGCCCTGTGACCCAACTACATCAGCCGAGAAGGATTTTTCGCGGGGATCAACAAGATATGGTGCCATGCTCAGAACATCTCCCAGATGCAGGAGGTGTTTTCGACGCGGTAGGCCTCGAAGAACTGGACCGCCTCGGGCACGGCCTCGCCGAAGGGCAGGTCGCGGTCGGCCAGCGCGATCACGATCTGGCGCGGCGCGGGCACCATGCCCTCGACGCGCGGCAGGGCGTATGTCTCGCACAGAAGCTGCATGTCGGCGGACCAGTCCTCGTCCTGTTTCAACCCCGGCACGACAAAGCGGAACCGGGCGGTGGCACCCTCGGTGCCGGGGGCGTTGGTGATCACGTCAAGCGGCAGGACCTGACGCCCCGACGGCAGGGCGACACCCTCGCCTTCGGAGACGTCCCCCGTGGGGGCCTCCGCCTCGTTCTCGCAGCCTCCGGCCGCAAGCGTCAGCGTCAGAAGCGCGGCAAGCGCGAGGCGGTGCAGGTCGGCCATGGCAATCTCCCCTCAGGTCAGAGCGGGATATTGTCGTGCTTCTTCCAGGGGTTTGCGAGCTTCTTGTTGCGCAGGGAGGCAAAGGCCCGCGCGACCCGGCGGCGGGTGGAGCGCGGCTGGATCACCTCGTCGATGAAACCGCGCTCGGCCGCGACGAAGGGATTGGCGAAACGGTCCTCGTAATCCTTCTGGCGCTGCGCGATCTTGTCCTTGTCGGCAAGCTCCGAGCGGTAAAGGATCTCGACCGCGCCCTTGGCCCCCATCACCGCGATCTCGGCCGAGGGCCATGCATAGTTGAAATCGCCGCGCAGGTGCTTCGAGGCCATCACGTCATAGGCGCCGCCATAGGCCTTGCGGGTGATCACCGTCACCTTCGGCACCGTCGCCTCGCCATAGGCGAAAAGCAGTTTCGCGCCATGCTTGATGACGCCGCCATATTCCTGCGCCGTCCCCGGCAGGAAGCCCGGCACGTCGACGAAGGTCAGGATCGGGATCTCGAACGCATCGCAAAAGCGCACGAAACGCGCGGCCTTGCGGCTGGAATCGATATCGAGGCAACCCGCCAGCACCATCGGCTGGTTGGCGACGACACCCACGGTCTGGCCCTCGATGCGAATGAAGCCGGTGATGATATTGCCCGCGTAATCCTTCTGGATCTCGTAGAAATCCGCTTCGTCCGCGACCTTCAGGATCAACTCCTTCATGTCGTAGGGCTGGTTGGGATTGTCGGGGATCAGCGTGTCGAGGCTGGTCTCCACCCGGGCCGGATCGTCGAAGAACGGCCGCACCGGCGCCTTTTCGCGGTTGTTCAGCGGCAGATAGTCGAAAAGGCGGCGGATCTCGGCCAGGGCCTCGACATCATTCTCGAAGGCGCCATCAGCGACCGAGGATTTGCGGGTATGGGTCGAGGCGCCGCCCAGTTCCTCGGCGGTCACCACCTCGTTGGTCACGGTCTTGACCACATCGGGGCCGGTGACGAACATGTAGGAGCTGTCCTTCACCATGAAGATGAAATCGGTCATGGCGGGCGAGTAGACCGCCCCCCCCGCGCAGGGCCCCATGATGACCGAGATCTGCGGCACCACGCCCGAGGCGAGGATATTCTTCTGGAACACGTCGGCATAGCCCGCGAGCGAGGCCACCCCCTCCTGGATCCGTGCGCCGCCGGAATCGTTCAGCCCGATCACCGGCGCGCCGTTCTGGATCGCCATATCCATGATCTTGCAGATCTTCTGGGCATGGGTTTCGGAAAGCGAGCCGCCGAAGACGGTGAAATCCTGGCTGAAGACATAGACCATGCGGCCGTTGATCGTGCCCCAGCCGGTGACCACGCCGTCGCCCGCCGGACGGTCCTTCTCGATGCCGAATTCGACGCCCCGATGGGCGACGAACATGTCGAATTCCTCGAAACTGTCCTCGTCGAGCAAGAGGTCGATCCGCTCGCGCGCGGTCAGCTTGCCCTTCTTGTGCTGCGCCTCGATCCGGCGCGCGCCGCCCCCGGCCCGGGCGATGGCGCGGCGCTGCTCAAGCTCTTCAAGGATATCTTTCATCGGCTCTCTCCCCGGGGAATCGAGGGGAGAATATTATTGCGCGGCAGGAAGTGGAAACGAAATCGCGTTAATTTGCAAATATCTCAGGAAGGTCAGATTGAAAATTGAATAATTGCGAAACATCTTCGCCAAGGGCTTGTCGCGGCCGGGCCTTGCTGGACAAGTCCGGTTGAGGATTCACCTTTCGGATTCAGCCTTGTGCATAAAGCAGACCCAGCCCCCGGAGCGGCAAGACCAGGAACTGTTCGACCTGTTGAGCGGCCTGCAACCAGGCCCCCGCTTCTGGGGTGATCTGCGTCCCAAGGTGGCGCCGCCGCCCGTGGTTTGGGTCCATTGTGCTTCTGATGGTTGTCGGAGGCCGATCGCGGGATGCTGATCGTGGAGATCGAGCCGCTGAAGGCGCCATTGGTTCGAGCCCAACGGCGAGGCGCAAAGATCAGGCGGCTACATTTACCGAGGGCAGGGGGATCAAGACGATTTGCCGCGGCCAGAGGCCTATCAATAAGATGGTTTCCGCAAGATGGCACCAAAGACCACAAAGCACGCGGAGGAAATCCCGCAGAATTTCTGGCGGTTCATGACCGTCTACGCCCGTCCGTCGAAGCTCTTCATCAGCCGGTCGCACAAGCGCTATGTGGATGGGACGCCCGAGAGCGTCACGCCCCTGACGCTCGACCAGATCCAGCGCAACAAGGGGCGGGAAGGCCCGCTCACCCTGCGGGCGCACATGGCCTACGTGTCGCGCGACACGTCGGACCTTCTGCCGACCTCGATCTATGTCGCGGACGGCCATACCTTCGACGTCGAAGTTTCCGACCCGAACCCGGGCCGCGCCATGCGCCCGGAAATCACATCGATCATGGACGCCCCCACCCGGAAACTGGTGCGATGCCCGATTTCCTGCGAGGAAAACGTCATTGCGGCCTGCGAGGCGCTGAGCAATACCTGCCGCGACAATGGAATTTGCGCACTTTTCTATACCGACAGGGGCGCAGGCTACAAAAACAAGAGATTCGACGCGGATGACTCCGGCCTGATGTCCCGTCTGAGCATCACCAAAATGCGTGCCTTGCCCTACAACAGTCAGGAGAAGGGCAATATCGAGCGGTCGCACCAGAGCATCTGGATCCCGCTTGCCCAGGAATTCCCCACATATCTGGGCGACCTGATGGACAAGGAAGCCCGGAATGCCGCTTACCGGGCCACCCGCCGCGACGTGAAGGAATTCGGTGTCTCGAACCTGCTCATGCAACGGCCGGATTTCCACAAGGCCATCGCGGCCCGGGCCGAAGAATACAACAACGATCCCCACAGCGCCCTGCCGAAAATACAAGACAACTGCGTGTCCGAAAAATCGGCAGCAGGCTATCGCTCATGGAGGCCGAGACCGGCCCGGAGCGGCAGTCGGGGCCGGTGGAGCAGACCTCCTCAGAACCCATCATGCGCGGCCCCCCTGCGCAGTCCTCAGCCCAGTGAGAACCCGCCATCGACCGCCAGAGCCTGACCGGTCAGATGCGGCGCGCAAGCCATATAGACAACCATCTGCCCCATATCCTCCGGTGTCTGCGCCTCGCCCTGCGGCAGGAAGGATTGCTGGTGACGCGCCCAGGACTGCTCTTCGGTCTCGCCCGGCAGAGCCCAGAGCCCGGACAGGCCGGTCTCGCCACGCCACATCCCTGTGCCAACGATTCCGGGACACAACGCGTTGACGGTGATGCCCTCCTTGGCGACTTCCTTGGCGATCGCATTGGTGAAGCCGATCACGCCGAACTTCGACGCGCTGTAATGGGAGAGGTTCGGGAAGCCGACCTTGCCCGCGATCGAGGAGGTGTTGATGATCCGGCCGAACCCGGCCTTGCGCATCAGCCTGATCTCGGCTTGGCAGCACAGGAAAACCCCGCGCAGGTTGACGTCGATCAGGTCGTCCCATTGCTGGACGGTAAGGTCCGCGATCCCGCCGAGGCTGACGATACCTGCGTTGTTGACCGCGATATCGAGCCGACCCCAGGTGGTTTCGATGCTGTCGATCATCGCCTGAACGCTCTCGGGTTCGCGGACGTCGACGATGATCGCGGCGCTCTTGCGCCCCAGGGCCTTGACTGCGGCGGCCCCTTCTTCGGCGAGAGCCGCATTATAGTCGGCGATCAGCACATCGGCGCCGGCCTCGGCCAATGCCTTCGCGATGCCCGCGCCGATCCCGCGACCGCCACCCGTGACGAGTGCGACGCGTCCACTCAGGGAAAACTGAGAATCCACCAAGATTTTTCTCCATTCTTGACTGCTGAAACAGGGCGTCGCCGGAGCGCGGGATCGACTGGCACCGCCTCGCGCCGGCGAAAGGATCGGGACCTTGTCCCACGGCTGGGCGCGAGGACTACGAGGCCTCGACGCGGACCTTGCCGATGTTGATCTTTCGATAGAGCGTTGCCCGAGACACGCCGAGATACCTGGCGGTCAGCGAGACATTGCCGTTGTTGTGACGCAGCGCAGCCTGGATGCGCGAGGCTTCCGACTTCGATCGCGCGGTCAAATCGGTGTCCGCGATTTCCGCAACGATGTCGTCAGGCAGATGATCGAGCTGGATGAAGCGATCATCGCACAGAACCGCCGCATGTCGAAGCGCATGCTGTAGCTCCCGTGCGTTTCCGGGCCAGTGATAATTGAGCAGAACAACGCGTGCCTCGTCGCCGAGCCGAATGTTCGCTTTGCGCAATATCTGTGCTTCGACTTCCAACATCTCGAGGATCATGCCTTCCAGGTCAGCGATCGCCCGAAGCGGCGGCAGCACGATCGAACCACCCTTGAGCCGATGAAGCAGGCTCGCACGCGGGCGGCCGTCCTTCTGCATCTGTTCCAACGACAGATTGGTATTGGCCACGACGGAGATCCCGTTTGTCCCGGCGCTGCGATCCCGCTCCAGCATCCCGAGAAGCGCGATTTGCCCCGCGTCGTCGAGCTCATCGATCCGGTCCAGGATCAGGCAGGCCCGGCCGCGGGTTTGACCGATCGATCGGATTGCACGGCCGACCTCATCACCAGACATCGCCGCGCAGTCCACAAAGAAGATCTCGCCCTCCCGCGCCAGACAACGGGTGGCGACAGCCCTTGCATAGGCCGATTTCCCTGTGCCGGTCTCGCCCACCACGATCAGTGGCAGCCCAGATTGAAGAAGGCGTTGCCCCCGCTCCAGAGCGATTTCAGAAACCGGCCCCATACGCGACAAACGGGGCTCTGAAACCTCTTCGACCATGCGCACCGTTGAAATCGCTTCGCTTTGTGCGGGGTTCCGACCGCCGGAGCGGGCCCTCCAGCGCGGCGATTCTGACACTGGCTCGCGCACCAATGCTTGCAGACGACGCCCGTAGGCATGCATCCGTATAGTCTCGTCGGGCCGGATCATATCCAGATCAGAGTCGAGATCGAACGCCTCTTCGACTCTGCGCCCAAGGACCTCCGCGAGAGAAACACCGACCAAAGCCTGCAGGTTAGAAGTGCCCGCACGAATGCGGCCCTGGTCATCCAGTGCCACATGGCTCGCTTCGGCCAGCTCCGCATCGACAACGTCCACCGCGATCCGCAGCAGGCGGCTCGTCCGATGTTGCCGAAGGAACTGACGGTTCTCTATGCGCAGTGCCGCGCGTTCCACAATATCGCGCACGACACGGTTCGCCCGCATATCACCACCCGAGGCGGTGGTCACGTTGATCGCGCCTTCAATAGCGCCATCCCGACCAAATACGGGCGCAGTCATGCAGGTCAGCGCCCGGGTTGAACTCCCATAGTGCTCACCCCCCGCTATCGCGATTGAACGACCTGTGCGAAGGCAGGTCCCGACACCGTTCGTACCCTGGCGCTCCTCGACCCAGACCGACCCCGGCTGAACGCCGAAGGCCGACATATTGTCCAGGAATGGGAAATCGCACCGGAACAGCATCATGACAGCCTCGGGCGATGCGAAGGATACGAGATACTCGCTGTCGACCAGTCTCATAAACAGCCGTTCGACCTCGGGTCCCGCAATGCCGATCATCTCGTGATGTCGATCCGCAAGCTCGCGCATCTCGGAGTGGGTAAGCACGGCCGCGCGCGGCACACGGTCAGGGTCGAGATTGTATTCTGACAGGCAGCGCTTCCACGAGTCGGCGACAATGCCTGACAGCGGGGCCGCTACATCCTGGCTTCGGGCGGCATGCAGCCGGTAAACTTCCTGAAGCGAAGCATCCGTTCCGCAATGTTCCGCGCTATTCCCCTGCTCCCACATCTTGCTCCTCCCAAAGCAATCTCCGGAAAATGAGTTCGGATCGGTCATGTTCTCGAGTCAGGGCCGGCCCGAATGCCTTCTGCCTGTCACGATCATGGATGTCCGTGCCTCTTCATCTCCTCCCTGACCTTCTGGCTCCTCAGACGGAAGGTCGGCAGATGCTACATTGAGAAACGAAGATTGGTATATGGCTCAGGCGAGACAAAGCAGGCGGAATGACTGTCTCAAATGAGACTGGCCGCAGATCGGGCCTCCGGGCGGATCACCGGGGGCGAGATCCGGTCAAGTCAGTTCATTGGAACTCCGTCCTTATCTGACCACGGCCTCTCCGAACAGCGCGGCGATCTTCGCATCATCGAAACCGAAACGACCAAGAACCTCACGGCTGTGCTGCCCGATGCTGGGTGGGACCAGTCTGACCGAGCCGGGCGTCCGCTTGAGTTTCACCGCAAGGCCCGGTCCGCGATAGCCCTCGTAGTCGACCGTCATTTCGCGGCTGCGGGTGTGGTCGAGCGCCAACGCCTGCTCGACCGACAGGACCGGCGCGCAGGGAACACCAAGCTCCATCAGCCGCTCGAAAAGCGCCAGACCGTCGTGCGGGCTCAGCAGAGGCTCGATCCGCGCGCGCAGGCTCTCGCGATTCACCACCCGGTCGCCGTTGGTGCGGTAAAGCGGATCGGTGCCCAGGGCCTCGTCGCCGAGCTCACGGCAGAAGGTGCGGAACTGGCGGTCGTTGCCAATGGCAACGAACAGCTTGACCGTGCCGGTCGGAAACAGGTCGTAGGGCACGATGTTCGGGTGCCCGTTGCCGGTGCGGATGGCCTTGCCGCCGTTCAGCACATTGGCGGCATGCGGATGCAGCATCGCGATCGCGGTATCGTAGAGCGTGACCTCGACCATCTGTCCCTTGCCGGAGCGATTGCGCTCCAGCAGGGCCATCAGGATTCCCATGGCGCCATACATGCCGGTGCAGGTGTCGACGACCGGAACGCCGATGCGACAGGCGTCGTCAGCCGGGTCGCCGTTGATCGCCATCAAGCCCGACATCGCCTGGATCGCCGCATCGTAGCCCGGAAGCCCTCCATATTCGCCGGTATCGCCGAAGCCCGAAACCCGACAATGGATCAGGCGGGGAAAACGGCGGGTGATCTCGGCCGGATCGTTGATCCCCCATTTGGCCCAGGTCCCGAGCTTGAAGTTCTCGATGAACACATCTGCCCGTTCGAGCATCTCGAACAGCACTTCCATTCCGGCTGTGGTCGAAAGGTCGATGGCCAGGTCCTGCTTGTTGCGGTTGAGGCCAAGGAAGTAGGGCGCGACGCCATCGACGAAGGGCGGGCCAAAACGTCGGGTATCGTCCCCGTCAAAGGCCTCGACCTTGGTGACCTCTGCGCCATAGTCGCCCAAAAGCTGGCCGGCGAACGGCCCGGCGAGTACCCGCGAGGCATCAACTACGACCGTGCCGCTCAGGCAGCCCGAAGGCAATGTGTTCATGTTCGCTCCAGCGGGCTTCAAGGAAAGATAGCCGCCCCCATCAGCATCAACAGGAGCGAGCAAAGTAAGGGTCAGATATCGCCGCGCGCCCTGCGCCACTCGATCATTTGCGCGACAGAGATGGTCTGGAGCCCAAAACGGCGGGCGAAGTCGGCGATCTGTTCACCGCGCATCATAGTGCCATCCGGATTGACGAGTTCGCCGAGCACTCCGACCGGCACATGACCGGCAAGCCGGACGAGATCCCAGGCGGCCTCGGTATGCCCTTCGCGGGTCAGCACACCTCCCCTGCGCGCACGCAGGGGAAAGATGTGCCCGGGCCGACGCAGCATTCCCGGGTGAGGTGTCGCCGCCGACAGCACGTGGAACGACAGCGTTCGGTCACTGGCCGAGACACCCGTCCCGCAGCCGACAGCATCACAGGTCACGGTGAAAGCCGTTGCCTGTGGGTCGTTGTTGCGCGCAACCATCGGGGGCAGACCAAGCGCCTCCGCCCGGTCGTCATCCATCGCCGCGCACAGGATGCCCGTCGTATGGTTGACCATGAAGGCGACCATCTCTGGCGTGATGCCCTGCGCCGAGGCGATCAGGTCGCCCTCGTTCTCACGGTCATCGTCGTCGACAACGATGACCATGCCGCCTTCGGCAATGATCCCGATGGCCTGGCTCACCGGATCCGTTTCGTGCGGGACCACGCGAAAGGGCAGTGCTTCCGCAGCAGGCTCGATCTTGCAGTCAATATTCACGATACATACTCCGGTTACCAGTCCACCTGGCTCAGGACGCGTTCACCATCGGCAGAACCTCTTGTGCGAGGCGGCGCATCGTCAGACGCTCACGCTCGAGGTTCTCACCGCTGCCGTCCATTGCCGCCATCAGCAGCGTGCCGAAGGGGCCGGACCGCTCGCGCAGGCTGTTGATCTTGTCCGCCACGGTCTTGGGCGAACCGAAGATGACCGATGCGCGGACGATATCCTCGACGGTCACATCCTCATCCTTCATGTCGGGATCGGGCTTGATCACCGAAATGTAGTCGGCGCGTTTCAGCACCTGGAACAGATAGTCGAAGTAGTAGAAGTTCGAGCCCTTGGGGTCCATCAGCCAGTCCTCGGCCTGCGCATCGCTTTCGCCGATCAGCACGTTGCGCGCGATGGTCCAGTCCTCGCCGGTGGGTTCGCGCCCGATCGCCTCGCAGCCCTCGACATATTTTTCCCAGTGGCTGATGATCGTGCTTTCCGGGGCGAAGTTCGCCGAAACCGGCCGGTAACCCTTTTTGACCGCGAAGGAAATCGAGCTGCTGCCCGGCGACATCGAGGTCAGCGCGATCGGCGGATGCGGCTTGGTATAGGGCTTCTGCATGAAGCCGACGCCGAGTTCGGGGATGATGTTCTCGGTGATCTTGATCTGCCAGTGCTTGCCCTGGATGTCATAGGGCGGATCCTGCGACCAGATCTTCAGGATCATCTGCATCGACTCGGCCATGCGCTCGTTGCGGATGCCGGCATCAAGGTTACCGAACAGTTCCATGTCGGACGCGAGTCCGCCCGGGCCGACACCGAACACGAAGCGGCCCTCGGCCATGTGATCGAAGAGCGCGACCTCGGCTGCCACGATGGCGGGGTGGCGGTTCGGAAGGCAGACCACGCCGGAGCAGAGCTTGATGTTCTTCGTCTGCGGCAGAAGCGAGGCGAGAAAAACCAGCGGCGAGGTGATCGGCTCGGTGGTCGCCGAGATGTGTTCGCCCACCCAGGCCTCGGCAAAGCCGAGCTCGTCCGCATAGACGATCTTCTGGGTGTTTTCCTTCACGACATCCGAAAGCGCGCGGCTGGCCGGATGCAGCGGCATATGGAACAGTCCGATTTCCAAAGTATTCCTCCCTCAGGTTTGCTCAACGCCCGGATGGGCGCAGTTGAAAGTGTCAGGCCACGCGGGAGCGGATGGAAACCCGCTCCCCATTCCGCCATACGAGCGGTGCGGACTCGTGCATCCCGGCCCCGGGCAGAACGACATCGTCGACCTGGCCGAAGAAAACCGTGTGCGTGCCGAAGTCATGTGCGGCGACAACGGTGCACAGATGCGAGGCCAGGGCGCCGCGCAGGACCGGAAGCCCGTGCAGCCCCTCGGACCAGTCGTCGGTCGCGAAACGCATTTCCCGCATGTCGCTGCGCGAAAAGCGTTCAAGGATGGCGCCATGATCCTCAGCCATAAGGTTCAGACAGAACGTGCTGCTGGCGGCGATCACCGGATGGATCGACGCCGTGCGATTGACGGCGACCATCATCGACAGCGGATCCATCGACAGCGAGGTGGCGCTGGTCACCGCCATCCCGTGCCGCTTGCCCGACCCATCGCGGGCGGTCACCAGAGAGATGCTTGCCGCGGCAAGGCGCATGCTGGCGCGAAAACGATCCGTCAGGGTCCCGTCTACACTCACATCATTCATCATCATCTCCAGCCTCCCCTCTGTCGCGCCGGGCAAATGCCTGCCGAGCAATACTCCCGACGCACGTCCTCCAGCTGTGCGATCCATGGATATCAATCAGTTAGCATCTGTATACTGGCCCAATTGCGCCAATCCGGGCTTGCCCGCTGTCTCATGAGAGACAGTTGTCACCGGAAAGGGAGAGCAATTACTTCTGTTCCTGCTGCCCTCGGCGCACCCGCGCTCTTCAAAAAGCCGAATTCCGTGGATCCGCCGATGCAGTCCGCCTGACGCCTCCGTCAGGTGGCACGAGGGAGGAGGAAACCCCATGAAAGCACTGCGTTTCCACGCAGCCAAAGACCTGCGCGTCGAAACCATTCCGGAGCCGGCGGACCCTGCGGCGGACGAGGTGGTCATCCGCAATCGCTATGTCGGCATCTGCGGCACCGACCTGCATGAATATGCCTACGGGCCGATCTTCGTGCCGAAAGAGCCGCATCCCGTGACCGGAGTGTCCGGTCCCCAGGTCCTGGGCCACGAATTCGGCGGAGTGGTCACGAAAGTCGGCCGCGACGTGACGCATGTCGCCGTCGGCGACCGTGTTTCTGTCCAGCCGTTCATCACCCCGCGCAGCGGCGACTATTACATCGACCGTGGCGCCTTCAACCTGTCGGATACGATGGCGCTGGCCGGGCTCAGCTGGGTTGGAGGCGGGATGGCCGAGGCCTGCCTGCTGAAGGGCTACAATGTCTACAAGGTGCCTGAGGCCCTGTCGGATACCGATGCGGCCCTAGTCGAGCCGACCGCCGTCGCCGTCTACGGCTGTGACCGTGGCGGGGTGAAGGTAGGTGATTCGGTTCTGGTGACCGGCGCCGGGCCGATCGGCCTTCTGACCCTGCTGGCCGCGCGGGCCGCCGGGGCGGTGCAGCTCTTCGTGTCCGACCCCAACCCGACGCGCCTTGAAATCGCCAAGGGTATCCTGCCGGATGTCGTGACCATCAATCCGAAAGAGCAAAATGTCGGGGATGTCGTCCGCGCCGTGACCGAAGGAAATGTCGGCGTGGATGTCGCGCTGGAATGCGTCGGCAACACCTTCGCCCTGCAGGCCTGCGTCGATGCCGTGCGCAAGCAGGGGGTCGTCGTCCAGATCGGCCTGCATTCGGGCGAGGCGCCGGTGAACTGGTTCAACGTGGTCTACAAGGACATCGACATCCGGGGGTCCTGGGCCTACCCGAGCCAGATCTGGCCGCGCGTGATGCGCCTTCTCGCCTCGGGGCAGATCCCGGCACAAAAGGTGGTGACCCGGACGGTCACGCTCGATACCGCGATCAAGGAAGGCTTCGACGTGTTGCTCGATCCTGCGGGCAGCCACCTGAAGATCCTGATCGACCTTCAGCCGTAACAGTCGCCACGGCTGCCCGGAAGGACAGCGGCAGGGCCGGATCACGGAAATACGCGAACCGGCCCTGATCTGTTTCGGGATGCCTCTGCACCGGCAGTGATCACTGCCGGTGCAGAGGTTCGGCACGACGGACGCGCCTTGTCAGCCCGACACTCTTACGCGCGTTCGAGCAGCAGCGCGACCCCCTGCCCCACGCCGACACACATCGACACGATCGCCCGGCGCGCATCCGTGCTGTGAAGGTCCAGCGCCGCGCTGCCCGCTATCCGGGCCCCCGACATGCCCAAGGGATGGCCAAGCGCGATGGCCCCGCCATGGGGGTTCACCCTCGGATCGTCGTCGGCGATGCGCAGCCCCCGCAGACAGGCCAGAACCTGCGAGGCGAAGGCCTCGTTCACCTCGAACAGGTCGATATCCGCCGTGCCGAGCCCCGCCCGCTCCATCAGCTTGCGCACCGCCGGGACCGGGCCGTAGCCCATGATCCGGGGCGCAACCCCCGCCGCCGCGCCACCGGCGACGCGGGCCAGAGGGCGCAGCCCGTGGCGTTTCACCGCCGCCTCCGACGCCAGCAACAGCGCGGCGGCGCCGTCGTTCACGCCCGAGGAATTGCCCGCGGTGACAGAGCCATCGGCGCGCACCACCGGCTTCAGCCGCGCCAGATCCCCGGCCGTGGTCTGCGGGCGGGGATGTTCGTCCTGCGTCACCTCGACCGTCTTGCCGCGGCCGGCCGGGACTGTGACCGGCACGATCTCGCGCGCGAAAAAACCACTGGCTATCGCCGCCCCGGCCTTTTGCTGCGAAGCCAGCGCGCAGGCATCCTGATCGGCGCGCGAAATCGCGAAATCCGTCGCGACATTCTCGGCAGTTCCCGGCATCGGATCGACGCCGTATTGCGCCTGCATCTTCGGGTTTACGAAGCGCCAGCCGATGGTGGTGTCCTCCATCGCGACAGTCCGGGAATACGCGCTTTCCGCCTTCAGCATCACGAAGGGGGCGCGGCTCATGCTTTCGACGCCGCCCGCAATGGCCATGTCCATCTCGCCCGCGCGGATCGCCCGGGCCGCAGTCAGCACCGCCTCCAGCCCCGAGGCGCAGAGCCGGTTCAGCGTGACGCCCGGCACGGATTCGGGCAGGCCCGCCAGCAAAAGCGCCATGCGCGCCACGTTGCGGTTGTCCTCACCGGCCTGGTTGGCGCACCCCATCCACACCTCCTCGATGGCGGCCGGATCGAGCTCGGGTTGACGCGCCAGCAAGGCCGTCAGCGGCACGGCCGCGAGATCGTCCGTGCGCAACGCCGCCAGCGCGCCGCCGTGACGCCCGATCGGTGTCCGCACATAGTCGCAGATGAACACATCGCTCATGGTCGTTTCCTGTCGGTTCAGTCGTTGAGGTCGGCAAAGGCCGTCCCGGTGTCGGCGAGGCGGCGCACCAGCGGCGGCACCCGCCAGGTGAGCGGATCGGTGACGGCCAGTTCCTCGATCCGGCGCAGGATCGCAGCGGTGCCCAAGGTGTCGGCATAGTGCAGCAGGCCGCCGCGCCAGCGCGGAAAGCCGTAGCCATGCACCAGCACGATATCGATATCGCGCGGGCGCGCGGCGATGCCTTCATCGAGGATGTCCGCCGCCTCGGCGATCATCGCCAGCAGAATCCTGCCCGAGATGTCCTCGGGGGCGAAGCTCCGGCGGGTGACGCCAGCGCCTGCAGAAGCTTCGAGGATGACCTTTTCCACCGCCGCCGAAGGCATGGGCCTGGCCTTGTCGTCGTAGTCATACCAGCCCGCGCCGGACTTCCGGCCGAGGCGCTTCATATCCTCGACCAGCGTGTCGGCGACCGGGACATGGCGGATATCCGTCCGGTCCTTGAGGTTCTGGCGCTTGCGGTTGGCATAGGCGATGTCGAGCCCCGACATGTCCTGCGCGGCATAGGGGCCCATGGCCATGCCGAAACCGCGCATCGCGGCATCCACCTGCCCGGGCAGCGCGCCCTCGATCAGCAGGATATCGGCGACCTGACGATAACGGGTCAGGATGCGATTGCCGATGAAGCCGTCGCAGACGCCCGCCAGCACCGGCATCTTGCCCAGTCGTTTCGCCAGCGCGAACGCCACCCCCAGCGTCTCCGCCGAGGTCCGCTCGCCGCGCACGATCTCCAGCAACTTCATGATATGCGCCGGGCTGAAGAAATGCAGCCCGAGGAACCGGCCCGGATCGCGGATACCATCCGCCAGCCGGTTCACGTCGAGATAGGAGGTGTTGGTGGCAAGGACCGTCGTCTCGGGCTGGCTGGCCTGCAAGGTGGCAAAGATGCCGCGCTTGACCTCCATATCCTCGAAGGCGGCCTCGATGGCCAGATCCACCTGCGGCAGGGCGTCGAACCCCGCGACACAGGTCAGCCGCGCGGCGATCCGCGCCGCCGCATCGGCGGACAGCGCGCCGCGCTTCACTCCCTGCTGCACCAGCCCATCGACATTCGCCTGCGCCCGAACCTGCCCGGCGGCATCGGTCTCGACCACGGTGACATGGATACCGCTGCTCGCCAGTGTATAGGCGATCGCCGCCCCCATGTTGCCGCCGCCCACGACGATGGCGGTCTCTATCGCGCCGACCGGCGCCGGAAAAGCCTTGCCCGCCGAAAGCGCCGCCCGCTCGGCAAAGAAGATATGGCGCAGCGCGCGCGACTGATCCGCGCCGCGCAGGTCGAGGAACGCCTTCCGCTCGGCCGCAAGGTTGGCCTCCAGGGGATGCTCTGCCGCCGCCTCGACCAGGCCGATGGCGATCGGTGGCGCCGTCTGTCCCGGCATGCGCCTGGCCACCAGCCCGCGCGCCGCTTCGATGGCCGCCGCATCGGCCTCGGGTGCGGGACGGACATCCGCGACGAGGGCGCCGCGCAGCGTGGCCTCGTCCAGCGCCTTCGCCGCCGCGACCGGATCCTCGGCGATCGCGTCGATCATGCCCAGATCGAGCGCCTCCGCCGCCTTCACGCTGCGGCCCTGGCCGATCAGATCGACCGCGGCCGCGATTCCCGTCAGCCGGGGCAACCGCTGCGTGCCACCCGAGCCGGGGACGATCCCGAGCGTCACCTCGGGCAGGCCCAGCCCCGCCGAGGGTGCCGCGATGCGATAGCGGCAGGCCAGCGCGATCTCGCAGCCGCCGCCGAGCGCGATGCCGTTGATCGCGGCGACCGTGGGAATCGACAGCGCGGCGAGCCTTGCGAGTATCTCGTTCAGATGCGGCGCCAGGGGAGGGCCGTCGAATTCCTTCGCATCCGCACCGGCGACAAAGGCGCGCCCCGCGCCGGTCAGGATGATGCGGCCAACCCCGGCCTCGACCGCCTGTATGATCGCGGCATCAAGACCGGCGCGCGTTGCCTGGCCGAGGACGTTCAGGGGCGGATTGTCGATGGTGATGAGGGCCACGCCCCCGGCGATCTCGCAATGAACGGTCATCTGATCCTCACGCCACGGGCCGGGTCATCATCGATACGAATTTGGTGTTGAGATAGGCGTCGAAGGTCTCCGACCCGCCCTCGGTGCCGTATCCGCTGTCCCGGACCCCGCCGAAGGGGGTTTCCGGCAGGGCGAGGCCGAAATGGTTCACGCTGACCATGCCCGCCTGCAACCCGGCCGCCGATTGCTCGGCGCGCTCCAGCGAATTGGTGAAGACATAGGAGGCAAGGCCGAGCGGCAGCCGGTTCGCCCGCGCCAGACCGTCCTCGATGCCACGGAAGGGCGACACCACCGCGATCGGGCCGAAGGGTTCGTCGTTCATCAGCGCGATCTCGTCGCCCTCGGTGGTGACGATGGTCGGCGCATAGAAGTTGCCGACATTGCCGGTCCGGCTGCCGCCGGTCACCACATTCGCCCCGTGCTCGACCGCATCGGCGACAAGGGTTTCCATCGCGGCGACACGCCCGGGATGGCACAACGGCCCCATCTGCACACCCGGCTCCAGCCCGTCGCCGAGTTTCACCTTAGAGAAAGCCCCCGCCAGTTCGTCGACGAACCGCTCATATCCGCGTTCCTGCACGAAAAACCGTGTTGGAGAGATGCAGACCTGCCCGGCATTGCGCAGCTTGTTCGCCGCCAGCGCGCGGGCTGCGGCCTCCGGATCGGCATCGTCGAAGACCAGCACCGGCGCATGACCGCCGAGCTCCATCGTCAACCGTTTCATGTGACGACCCGCCAGTTCCGCCAGGTGCTTGCCCACCGGGATCGAGCCGGTGAAGCTGAGCTTCCTGACCTCGGGCCGCGCCATCAGCGTCTGCGAGATCAGGTTCGAATCCCCCCAGAGGAGGTTGAGGCATCCGTCCGGCAGCCCCGCCTCGCGCAGAAGGTCCGACATCGCCATGACGGAGGACGGCGTTTCCCCCGCCGCCTTCAGGATCACGGTGCAGCCCGAGGCGAGCGCCGCCGCGATCTTGCGCACCGCCTGGCTCATCGGGAAGTTCCACGGAGAGATCGCGAGGCAGACGCCCACCGGCTCGCGCAGGACCTGCTGCTGCACCCCGGCGATGCGGGCGGGAATGATGCGCCCATAGATGCGCCGCCCCTCCTCGGCGTGCCAGTCGACGTGATCGGCGCCCGAGCGGATCTCGACCACCGCTTCGGCCAGCGGCTTGCCCATGTCGCGCGTCAGGTTGGTCGCGATGGCCTCGGCATTGGCGCGCAACAGATCGGCGAACCGCCGCAGGATCGCGCTGCGATCGTAGGCCGACATTGCGCGCCATGTGGCGAAGGCCGCTTCGGCCGCGCTGACAACCCGGTCCAGATCCTCCGGCGTGGCCGAAGGCATCATCCCCAACTGTTCACCCGTTGCTGGGTTGATCACGGGCCGGGCCTCACGCGCCTCGGGGCCGATGCGCTCGGCGCCGATCACAAGCTCGATCCGGGGATACGGGGTGGAATGCATCACAGGTCCTCATCATTGCCGACAGCCAGCACCCCGGATGTGATCCGAAATGGCCGCATCCGGCCCCACCGAAAGCTGCGCCGCCACATTCCCCTTCATTGCTAGAGGGGTCCTTACCCCTGCGGCAATTGTCTCTTGTGCGACAGGCCATCCCTGCCGTGCTGCCACACCTGCGCCAGTTACGCGTTTCCCAAGTGTCTGATATTCCTGCTGTGAAATGCTGATCGCCGGACGGCTTCAGCCATCCGGCCGCCAAGAGAGAAGGACACGCCAGACCATGAGCCTGGATGCCGAGACGCTGAAGCAGTTTCTGGAAACGCTGGACCGCTTCGTGCGCGAACGGCTTGTGCCACATGAAGCGCAAGTTGCCGAAGACGATCGTATCCCGTCCGGCCTCATTGCGGAAATCCGAGAGATGGGCCTGTTCGGCATGTCCATCCCCGAGGAATTCGGCGGGCTGGGCCTGACCATGTCCGAAGAGGTTGCCGCCGCATTCGTGCTTGGCCAGACCTCGCCCGTCTTCCGCTCGCTGGTCGGCACCAACAACGGCATCGGCTCGCAGGGGATCATCATCGACGGCACGCCCGAGCAGAAGGCGGCCTATCTGCCGAAGCTCGCCAGTGGCGAGATGATCGCGTCCTTCGCGCTGACCGAACCCGAGGCGGGCTCCGACGCCGGATCGCTGCGCACTTCCGCCCGCCGCGATGGGGATGACTTCGTGCTGAACGGCACCAAGCGGTTTATCACCAATGCACCGCATGCGGGCCTGTTCACCGTCTTTGCGCGCACCGATCCCACCTCGAAGACCTCCGCCGGCGTCACTGCCTTTCTGGTCGAGGCCGGCACGCCGGGCCTGTCTATCGGCGCCATCGACAAGAAGATGGGGCAGAAGGGATCGCATACCGCCGATGTGATCCTCGAAGACTGCCGCGTTCCGGCCTCGGCCATCATCGGCGGGCCCGCGCGCGAAGGACAGGGCTTCAAAACCGCGATGAAGGTGCTGGATCGCGGGCGGCTTCACATCTCGGCCGTCTGCGTCGGCGCCGCGGAACGTCTGATCCGCGACAGCCTGGCCTATGCGATGGAGCGCAAGCAATTCGGCGAACCCATCGCCGAAAAGCAACTGGTGCAGGCCATGCTGGCTGACAGCCGCGCAGAGGCCTTTGCCGCCCGCTGCATGATCGAGGAAACCGCGCGGCGCAAGGACGCGGGGGCCAATGTCTCGACCGAGGCCGCATGCTGCAAGATGTTCGCCTCGGAGATGGTGGGCCGCGTGGCCGACCGCGCGGTGCAGATCCACGGCGGGGCGGGCTATGTCGAGGAATACGGCATCGAGCGCTTCTATCGCGATGTGCGCCTGTTCCGCATCTACGAGGGCACGACCCAGATCCAGCAGCTGGTGATCGCGCGCAACATGATCCGCGAGGCCTCGGCCTGAAGCGACCGGATTCGGATGGCCTCCTCCCGCGAATTCGCGCCATCCGAAACAGGGAGCGGCCCCCGTCCGATGCGGGGGCCGCTTTCCGTTCAAGGATGGTTCTCGCTGACCGGCAGATTTTCTCTGTCTTTCTTTGGGGAACCCCCTAGATTGGTACGGTGTGCGGTCGGCCAGACCGACCGGAATGACGACCATGTCTGTTGCAGGGGAGGGCCCGGGCATGCTTTCTCATATTCATCGGTTGCGCGCCCTGTCCACGGTCGAAGGGGCGAGAGGGTTGCCGACCCTGGTCGAAGGCAGTTGGCGCAGATGTCTTGAAACCCACCGGCTTTTGCCTGATTTCGCGCGCCGTGCCGACGTTCTGAGCTATGGCGAGCTGCGTGAAACGCTGGATCAGGAGGAGTTGCTGATCCGCTCGGCCACTGCCGAAATAGACCGGCTGTTCCGCCGTCTGGCCGCCGATGCCTGCACCGTGTCTCTGGCTTCGGCCCAGGGGGTCAAGCTGCTTTTCCGGTGCGATCCCTACCATATGGACGATCTGAACCGGGCGGGCGTTCTGCCCGGCTCGGTCTGGGCCGAGGACATGCAGGGGACAAACGGCATAGGCACCTGCCTGCTGGAGCGCCGTCCACTCTCGATTGTCGGAGACGAACACTTCAATCGCGTATTGAGCGACATCACCTGCACCGTGGCCCCGATCTTCGGCAGCAATGGCCAGCTCGCGGGTGTGCTCAACATCTCGTCGCTTGGCAGGATTGGCGCACAGGCTGTCCGCCTTCTGAGCGATGTGGTGAACCGTTCCGCGCGCAGGATCGAAACCCAGCTCTTTCAGCGGCGCAATTCCGGCCACCGCCTCGTCAGCCTCTCGGCGGATGGCGATTTCGCCGATGCGGCGGCGCTTTCCATGCTGGCGCTGGATGATTCCGGGCAAATCGTCGATTTCACACACGATGCTCCCGTGATGCTCCGCCGCGCGGCAGACCAACTCCCGATGGCTCGCCTTGATCAAATCGTCGAGCCTGATGCCGTGCACGGAGTCTGGTCCGAACCTATGACTCCTGCTGAAACAGGGCACTTGCGGATGGCTGCCCCAAGCCAGACAACTGTGGCAATCAGCGATCACCAGCCAGCGGCAACACCCGGATCCGAAGCGACGCTCTCAGATCCCCGGCTGGACGAAATACTACACCAAGCTCTTGACCTCGCACGCCGACAACTACCGCTTATGCTCATAGGTGAAACGGGAACCGGAAAAACGACACTCGCGCTCCGGCTCGCCCGCCTTGTCTCCGGCGATTTCCTGATGCTAGAGGGCGGGGCGGCTGATGATGTCACCCGTTTGAAACTCGATACGCTCAGGGCAAGACCAGGCTTTGCTCTTGTTCTCGATCAGATCGACGAGATGTCCGTTCCGATGCAGCGAAGCCTGGTTCAGGCTCTGGAAGGCGCCCAACGCCCTCTCATCACGGTCACATCCCCCGCAAAGGACCTGCAGCCGGAACTGGCGGGACTTCGTCCGGATCTCGTCCATAGGCTTAACGGTGCCGCATTCATCCTGCCTCCGCTGCGATCGACCCCCGAGCCGGAGAAGGTATTCCTGCGGGCTCTGGCCGAAGAAGCCCGGCTGGCAGGTCGGGCTGCGCCGCATATTTCGTCCGAAGCGCTGGCAATCCTGTGCTGCCATCACTGGCCCGGCAACCTCAGAGAGCTTCACTTCGCCCTGCGTCGTGCAATCGCACTGGCAGGGGATACGGTCACAGTGGCGCATCTTCCGACCCGGCTGATCGAGCTTTCTGAAACTCATGATGTTCTGGCACGCTCGAAAGCCGAGACGGCGAGGATTGAGACAGCCCTCCGCTATCACAAGGGCAATGTGATGGAGACGGCACGCTACCTCGGGGTTTCGCGTGCCACGCTCTATCGCAAAATGCAGGGCAAGCGATCAAAAGGGCTGACCGACAAACCCTAATCTAGATCACAGAGTTCACCATCATTCATGACAGGGCCTCCGCCACAAGTCGGGAGGAGCGGCAAGGAGGCAGCAGGCGCCATCTTCGATGTGCACGCACGCAGGGCGATGCGTTCCATACGCGCGCCTTCCAGCCCTTCGTCGAGGAACTCGACCTCGGCGGCGTCCAGTATCCGTTCGCGCAAGCCGGTGTCTCGCGGCCTTCCCCGGCCACGGCCGGACGGATTTTCTCGCTTCGCGGTCATGCTGCCCCTGTTTACTTTACTCACCGGCTCTGAAAACAGAAGGGCCTGCATCCTTCGGCAACTCTCCCTTCCGGTTTGCATGGCAGGATGAACAGCCTTTCGGAATATCCCGATGAAAAACCTGAACGGCGCCCTGCGTGATCCGCTTGTCCGGGCAACCGCCCTTCGACTGACCCTGGCCGCCATGATCGCGATGGTGGTGGCCACCGGGCTTGGCCTGGAGAACCCGTGGTGGGCCGCGATGGCGACATGGATGATCGGCCAGCCGCCGCGCGGGCTGATGCTGGAGCGCAGCATCGCCCAGTTCGTCGGAACGCTTCTGGGTGCGGCCGCCGGGGTGGCCATCGCGCTGGCGGGGAACCCGTATCTCGAACTGACATGCCTCGCGCTGTGGCTGGCGTTCTGTTGCGGCCTGGCGAACGCCATGCGGCATCAGCGCGCCTATGGGGCGGCGCTGGCCGGGCTGACGGCCAGCGTCGTCGTGACCCTGACGACCGGGACCGAAATCGCCCCCCTGAGCTTTGCCGGCGCCCGCGTCGCCGACACGCTGATCGGGATCGCCGCATCACTGGCCGTGGGCTTCCTGCTGCAGCCCCGTGCGCGGGCCCAGAGCCTGTCGGCGCGCTCGGCGGCCGTGCTGGCCGATGGTCTCCGCCTGGTCGGCATGGCGTTGCAGGAACATCAGACCGACCTGGTGGCACGGGAAGCGGCCTTCTTGTCGGCCCTGGCCGCGATCTCGGCGGGCGCCGAGGATGCTGCCGCCGGATCGTTCAAGGCGCGGCGCCGCCTGCGACCGCTCAACACGATGTCCGCATCGTTGCTGGATCTGATCGTGGTGGCCAGGATGATCCGCAAGGCATCGCAAAGCCGATCCATCACCGAGCAGGCGGACCTGCCGGCGCTGCGCGCCGCACTGGAGCGCGCGGCGGATGTTCTGGAGGAGACCGGCGAACTCGCCCCCCTGCCCGCCCTCGGCATGGTCGAGCGGACCGCAGCCGCGCATGCCGAACTGCAGGCCATCCTCGGCACCTTCGCGGCCGGGTTGCGGGAGGTTGCCCAAAGCCATCGGGCACTCGCCGACCCCTCGCTCATTGTTTCCACCGCGCGCATGCGGCCACAGCCGGATCGGACCGGGCTCAAGCGCGCAATGGCGCGCGGTTTCCTCGCGATTGCGACGTCCGCTCTTGTCTGGACCCTGACGGGATGGGAGGCCGGGCGCTTCCTGGTGCTCGGCGCCTCCATTTTCACCGTGCTGTTCGCGACGCTGGACCAGCCTCTGCCGCTGGTCCGCCAGGGGTTGATCGGCGGCGCGGTCGCGGCGCTGGCAGCCGTCGCATGGCGGCTGGGCATTGTCCCGTTTGCAGAGCTTTCGTGGCTCTCGCTGCTGCTGGCGCTTCCACTGTTCTGTGTCGCCTCCCTGCTGCAGGCAAGCCGGGCGACGGTTTTCGCCGGGCTGACATTCAACATGTTCTTTGCCGTCATGGCGCGGCCGGTGGACATGTTGCCATCCTCGCCGCAGACTGTCGTCGCTAGCGCCGCCATGCTGATCGTGGGCGTGGTGATCAGCGATTTCTTTTATCGCTGGGTCCTGCCGATGGACGTCGATCGCCGCCGCGGCCACATAGAAGCCTCGATCCGACGCGAAATCGCGTTCGCCAGCCTGCGCGCCGGCACCCCCTTGGCCGAACGCCACCTGTCGCGGCTGCGTCATCTCGTCTTGGAAATGGTGACGCGGGCCCGGGCAGACACGGCGGTCATCGGGGATGCGGTCGCCGCGCTGTCCCTGGGCCATATCGCGATGCGGCTCGGGCAGATCGTGCATCGGGAGCCGCCTGCTGCCGATGGGGACGGAATTGCGCAGGATTGCCTGCGCAGACTGGCAAATCCGATTGCGGACCCTGCCGCCTGTGGGCGCGAACTCCTCGAGTCAGGCCGGGCCATTGTGCCGGAGAAGATGACCTCTGCCGTTCGTCTTGCGCATCTGATGGCGCGCGAGCTCATCGACCATCCGAGGATTTTCAAGGACACCGCGACCAGGTGAAAGGCGTCTCTCGGTCCCGATTCACTTGACAGACGCCGAATATGAAAACCCGCCCCGGGGAGGGGCGGGTTTTGGGGTCCAGTTCATTACGAACTGCGCAAGACTGCCCGGCTCACTGCGCCTCGGGCAAGGCGTAGGCGACCACGTAGTCGCCGCGACCCGGCGACTGCCCGCCCGACGCGTTTCGATATCCGCAGTGTCTCGTTTCGGGCGATTGCTCCCGGGGTGTCGGCCTTCCAGAATTTGGCGTTCTTGCGGGGGGGAATGATGGCAGCAGCACCGTGGGCGGCAATGGCGTCGTGGCACTTGCGGGTGTCGCAGGCGCCATTGGCTGTGACACTGCCGATCTCCTGCCCAGTCGGGATCTGGTCGAGAAGTTCGGCCAGCATGGGCGCATCGTCGCGGAATACCGCCGCGCCTTCAACGAGACGACTGCGGATGCCAACGCTGAACGCAACAAGGTAAAGGTAGAAAAGAAGATCGCCAACATGCTCATCGCGATCCAGAGTGGTTTCTACAACTCATCCATGAAGGCCGACATGGTAGCGCTGAAGGACGAGAGATCCAGCCTCACCCGTTTCCTCGCCACCAGCCCGGAACCGCCCGCCCTGCGGCTGCATCCGCGCATGTCGGATCTCTACCGCGAGGAGATCGCGGATCTGGCCGAGGCGCTGAACCAGCCGGAGCTGAGGCCGCAGGCGACCGAACTGCTGCTCGGGCTGACCTCCGAGGTTCGGATGGTGCCCGCCCCGGGCATCCCCGGCGGCCATGAGATTGAACTTGTTGGGGAACTCGCCAGAATCCTGAACCTCGCCGAGGCGGATATGACAAAGCCCCCGCATGGTGCGAGGGCTGGTGTCGGGTCCAGGTCGGATACGGTGGTTGCGGGGGCCTGCGGCCACTGGCGTCATAAGTCCTGTTCGCCCCTGTTCC
>NZ_JBEFZE010000013.1:0-90594 GCF_042762395.1 Pseudogemmobacter sonorensis | reverse complement strand
TCTCGATGCAGATCACCGGCAGACCCGCCTTGGCCAATCCATCGAACAGCCACTGCGACATCGGGCCTGCTTCAAGCCCGACGCGCTCAAGTGGCACCTGAAGACCATGCAGAAGGCCAACGAGATCGTCCGGGTGCGAGACCGCCTTCTGTTCCCGGTAGATGTTACCCTTCTCATCGACAATACAAACAGAAGTCTCTTTCACCGAGACGTCGAGACCGGCATAATACTTCATGCTGCGCTTCCTTTCCTGATGCTTGTGGCTGTCCAATGCAGACCACGTTTTATCATCAGCTCGAAGCGCAGCACCTCCTCTCAACGGTCGAAGATGGGCGCCAAGCCGATTATCCCATCTTCGGGCGATGTCGACACCGCTTCAGGGCGGTGGGGTGCTCCCTGCCACTGACGCGCGCCCGCGCCCACCGGCGTCTCCCGCCAGAGGAAGGCCGACAGAGCGATCCTCCGGCCTCCACCCCGCTCTCCCCTCGCGACCGATAGACCTTCCATGACCGAAAGCGTCCTGGGATGGGAAGCTCGCGAACAGGCCTTACGGCAGGGTCCTTTCAAGCAAGCCCTCCGAAAGGCAGCCGTCGCCAGACACCCAGCCCCCCCAGCTCAATGACCGCCCCCCCCGGGTAGCCCCCCCTCGGGATGCACTTTCCCGGGGACAGGCCCTGCGCCAGCCCATCGCGCACAAATCGCCGCCGCCCGAGAGGCGGCCCCACGGCAAAACACCCGGAGACCCCAGCCAGCGCTCTCCGGCCAACGCTCCCCGGCCAACGCTCGATGTCTGACGTTCCGTGGCCGAGAGCCTTCCAGGATTGAACCTCCCCGGCGCGCCCCACGGCGGACCTTGCGACAGGTCCTTTCGGGCAAGTCATCGCCCATGACAGGCGGCTCCCATGGCAGGCGGCTCCATGGTCAAACGCCCCGGGCCCGCAGCCCCCATGGCAATCCGCCGAAGGCGCGCCGCACCTCGTCCCGCCCGGGCGACTGCCGTCGCTCGCCATGGCCGGAAGCTTAGCCGTTGGGCATGGCGAAACCGGCCCGGGATGGGGTGAGTGCAACCGGATCGGGATCGGGATCGGGATCGGGATCGGGATCGGGATCGGGATCGGGATCGGGATCGGGATCGGGATCGGGATCGGGATCGGGATCGGGAAAGCCAAGCGGGGCCCTGACCCCAGGTCAAGGCCTAGAGATTCGCCCGGTTGCAGGCTCCGCCCCCGTTCCGGGCCCCGTCTTCAACGGCAAGCCGCCGGGGCCCCGTCCCTTGCGGGCGCCGCGCCCCGGCGCCTGCCCTCGGCCCGGGTCTTGTCTTCGCGACGGGTCGCGCCTAAGGCCCGGCCACGAGACCCGCAGCACGGAGCCCGCCGCATGCCCGCATCGCTTTTCTCCGCCGCCCTGGTGGCAGCCCTCGTCGGCTATGGCTCGACCATCGCGCTGGTGCTTTCCGCCGCCGCCGCCGTGGGGGCGAGCCCGGGCCAGACCGCAAGCTGGGTGCTGGCGATCTGCCTGGCCAAGGCGGCGGGATCGGCGATCCTGTCGATCCGGCATCGGGTGCCGGTGGTGCTGGCCTGGTCCACCCCCGGCGCCGCGCTGGTCGCGGCGACCGAAGGGGTCGACATCGCCTCGGCCGTCGGCGCCTTCGTGCTGGCGGGGGGGCTGATCGCGCTGACCGGCGCGCTGCGCCCCCTTGGCCGCGCGGTGGCGATGATCCCGGACGGGATCGCGGGGGGGATGCTGGCGGGTGTGCTTCTGCCCTTCTGCCTGGCCGGGCCCGGCGCGGCGCAGGCCGCGCCACTGCTGGTCCTGCCGATGATCCTGGTCTTCGCGCTGGTGCGGCTGGCCAATCCCGCCATGGCGGTGCTGGCGGCGCTGGCGGTCGGGCTGGGGCTGGCCTTCGCCCTGGGCGAGGCGGCGCCCCCCGCACTGTCCCTGCCCCTGCCCCGGCTGGAATTCATCGCCCCCACCTGGGATCCGGGCGTGCTGATCGGGCTTGGCCTGCCGCTTTACCTGGTCACCATGGCCTCGCAGAACCTGCCGGGCTTTGCCACGATGCGCGCCGCCGGGTTCGAGCCGCCGGTGCGCTCGGCCCTTGGCGTGACCGGGGCGCTCTCGGCGCTTTCGGGCCTGTTCGGCGCCCATACCACCTCGATGGCGGCGATCACGGCGGCGATCTGCATGGGGCCCGACGTGCATCCCGACCGCGAAAGCCGCTGGAAGGTCGGTGTGGTCTATGCCGCGATCTGGGTCGGGCTGGGGCTGTTCAGCCCGCTGATCCTGGAACTGCTGGCCGCGCTGCCGCCGGGGGTGATGGCGGCGCTGGTCGCGCTGGCGCTGCTGGGGCCGCTGACCGGGGCGCTGGCGACCGCCTTCGCCCGGCCCGAGGCGCGGTTCGCGGCGACGCTGACGCTGGTGGTCACCGCCTCGGGCGTGGCGGTCTTCGGCGTGGGCGCGGCCTTCTGGGGGCTGGTCTGGGGGATTGCCTTCCACGCGCTGGAGCGGGGCTGGGCCACGGCGCGGGCGCGCGGCTGAAGGCGGCGGGCGCCGAACATGCACCGCGGGCGCGCCGGGCCTGACCGAAGGCCAAAGCTGTCGGCAGGGGCAGGCGTGAGGCCGCCCCACGGGTTCCGGGGAAGGACGCGCTTTTCCCCGCCGCATCCTCCCTCAGGCGCGCGTTGACATCAGCACGGCCTTAACAGGCTGCTGAAAAAGTCATGTGCAACTGCAGCTTGCGTCAAAAAACAGGAAATTCGACCGATAGCGCACCAAAACAGGCCGTTTTCGGTCCATTTTTCTACCGTGTCGGGAAGATTTTCGCTTCAAGACCGCGCCAAAATTCTTTTTCAACAGCCTGTCAAGGGGAGGCGAGAAACAGGATCCGGGCAGGGAATGCCGCCTCTGGAAACCAGCCCCCCGGAAGGCCAGGCAGAACCCGAAGCTTCGGAGCAACATCGCAACCAGATCGCCGAAAAGGGGTTTCGGCCTCGTTCAGACGGATCAGGTTTATCCCGGGCCTATTGCAGGCAGGCCGCCGAAAAGGCGCTTCGCGCCTCGCAGCACAGAGGCTTTCCCTCTAGGCGCGATCGGGCGGAAAACACGCAGATTTCCCGGCGTTTTCCGATCGACATTCCTCTGTTCCCGGCGAAACAGCGGCCACCTCCTCAGCGCGATCCCCGATGAGGCGCCTTGCGGTCAGTTCCCGCAAACTCCAGATCGGCCACTTCGCATTCCGGCGGATGCCGACGCGACCCGGGCTCAGAACGGGACCTCGCTGTCGCCGCCGGGACGGGGTGCCGACCCGCCCTCGAGTTCCCCCCCCAGATCGGCCGGCATGACGAAACGGGCGATGATCTTCTTCTCCCCCGCCTTGTCGAAGCGGATATCGAGCTTGTCGCCCTCCACCCCCGTCACCGCGCCATAGCCGAATTTGACATGGAACACCCGGTCGCCGATGGCATAGCCGCCCTCCCCCCCGGCCCCCGGCTCGACCCGGGTCGCGTCGATGGTCACGCCAGGGCTGCGCGGGCGGGTTGCGGGCGGCTGTTTCTGCCGTTCCTGCAGGCGGCGCCAGCCCGGGGAATTATAGACATCGGCGCTGGTCGCCCGCGCCTCGACATCCGAGACCGACCGGCCCGATCCCGCCCCCAGGCCGAAACCCGGCGCCGCCGCGCCATAGCCGCCGCCATGCAGGCCCGGCAGGGTCAGCACCTCGACATGGGCCACCGGCATCTCGTCGATGAAGCGCGAGGGCAGTTGCGACTGCCACTGGCCATAGACCCGGCGGTTCGAGGCGAAGGAGACGGTGCAGATCCGCTCGGGCCGGGTCAGCCCGACATAGGCCAGACGGCGCTCTTCCTCGATGGCCTTCTGCCCGCCCTCGTCCATGGCGCGCTGGCTGGGGAACAGCCCGTCCTCCCATCCCGGCAGGAAGACCGCCGGAAACTCAAGCCCCTTGGCGGCATGCAGCGTCATGATCGAGACCTTTTCGGTCGCATCCTCGCTGTCGTTTTCCATGATCAGGCTGACATGTTCCAGAAAGCCCTGCAGGCTGTCGAACTGCTCCAGCGCCTTCACCAGCTCCTTGAGGTTGTCGAGACGGCCCGGCGCATCGGGCGACTTGTCGTTCTGCCACATCGAGACATAGCCCGATTCCTCAAGGATCGTCTCGGCCAGCCGGACATGCGACAGGTCGGTGGCGGCCGGGGTCTCGGGCAGGAAGGGCTCGATCAACTGGTCGCGCGGCGCGGCGGGCGCGCCATGGATCGCCGTGCCCCAACGGTCGAGCGATTCGAGAAAGCCGCGCAACTGCGCCCCCCCGCGTCCGGCGATACCGCCCTGGGCCAGAAGAGCGCGCGCGCCCTCGACCAGGCTGATCCCAAGCCGCCGCGCCTCGACCTGGATCGCCTGCACCGCCTTGTCGCCAAGGCCGCGCCGGGGCGTGTTCACGATCCGCTCGAAGGCGAGGTCGTCGGCGGGCGAGACGGCCAGGCGGAAATAGGCCATGGCGTCGCGGATCTCGGCCCGCTCGTAGAAGCGGGGGCCGCCGATCACCCGGTAGGGCAGGCCGATGGTCAGGAAGCGGTCCTCGAAGGCGCGCATCTGGTGGCTGGCGCGCACGAGGATGGCCTGATCGTTCAGCCCGACCGGATCGAGGCCCCTTGTGCCGCGCTGAAGCGCCTCGATCTCCTCGCCGATCCAGCGCGCCTCCTCCTCGCCGTCCCAATGGCCGATGAGGCGGACCCGCTCGCCCTCCTCGATCTCGGTCCAGAGCGTCTTGCCAAGCCGCCCCGAATTGGCCGCGATCACGCCCGAGGCGGCGCCGAGGATATGCGGGGTGGAACGGTAGTTCTGCTCCAGCCGGATCACCTGGGCGCCGGGGAAATCCTTCTCGAACCGCAGGATATTGCCGACCTCGGCGCCGCGCCAGCCATAGATCGACTGGTCGTCGTCGCCGACGCAGCAGATGTTGTGATGGGCCTGGGCCAGCAGCCGCAGCCACAGATATTGCGCGATATTGGTGTCCTGGTATTCGTCGACCAGGATGTAGCGGAACCAGCGCTGGTATTGCGCCAACACGTCGGGATGGGCCTTGAAGATGGTGACGCAATGCAACAGCAGGTCGCCGAAATCCACCGCGTTCAGGCTGCGCAGGCGCGCTTGGTATTCGGCATAGATCTCGGTCCCCAGATTGTTGTAGGCCCCCGCCTCGGACGAGGGCACCTGCGCGGGCGTCCAGGCGCGGTTCTTCCACTGGTCGATCAGCCCGGCCAGCATCCGCGCGGGCCAGCGTTTGTCGTCGATGTTGCGCGCCGCGATCAACTGCTTGAGCAGCCGGACCTGGTCGTCGGTGTCGAGGATGGTGAAATTCGGCCGAAGCCCGGCCAGTTCGGCATGCCGCCGCAGGATCTTGACCGAAAGCGAGTGGAAGGTGCCCATCCAGGGCATGCCCTCGGCCGCCGGGCCCAGCATGCGGATCACCCGGTCCTTCATCTCGCGCGCGGCCTTGTTGGTGAAGGTGACGGCCAGGATCTCGTTCGGGCGGGCGCGGCCAAGGGTCAGCAGATGGGCGATCCGCGCGGTCAGCGCCCGGGTCTTGCCGGTGCCCGCCCCCGCGAGCATCAGGACCGGGCCGTCCAGCGCCTCGACAGCGGCGCGCTGCGCGGGGTTCAGCCCGTCCAGCCACGGCATCGGGCGCGCGGCCATGGCGCGTTGCGAAAGGGCCACGGCCGCCTCGGGGGCGGCAGGGCGCGCGGCGGCCTCGAAGGCGTCGGATTCATCCCAGGGGTTCATGCCCCGAACCTATCGCCAGAGCCCGCGACGTTCAAGTAATGTTCCCCCCTTGCCGGACGGAAGCCCGCACCGGCCGGATCGCGCCCCGCACCGGGCCGCCCACCGGGCCCCGCACCCCGCCCCCCGCCCCCGGGGATGGCGCCTGCCCGGCCCGTAGGCGGCGGGATTAGCAACTGCAAAACGGTGCCTGAATATTTCGCAAACTTTGCACTTCGATGACATCCCCACCTTGCGCCGCAGCGCAGCAACCCTAAGGTGCGGGGGTGAGCAGGCCAGCACGGGAGAGCAGACCATGCCCGAATTCCAGAAAAT
Organism: Pseudogemmobacter sonorensis; assembly: GCF_042762395.1. Classification (NCBI taxonomy): domain Bacteria; kingdom Pseudomonadati; phylum Pseudomonadota; class Alphaproteobacteria; order Rhodobacterales; family Paracoccaceae; genus Pseudogemmobacter; species Pseudogemmobacter sonorensis. Next base: position 84,486 of record NZ_JBEFZE010000013.1, on the reverse strand, counting down.
CCTTGTCGCCAACCGAGGTGAAATCGCCATCCGCGTCATGCGCGCGGCCAATGAGATGGGCAAGAAGACGGTTGCGGTCTATGCCGAAGAGGACAAGCTCTCGCTGCACCGGTTCAAGGCGGACGAGGCCTATCTGATCGGCGAGGGGCTGTCTCCCGTCGGCGCCTATCTCTCGATCCCCGAGATCATCCGCGTGGCCAAGATGTCGGGCGCGGACGCGATCCATCCGGGCTACGGGCTTCTTTCCGAGAACCCCGATTTCGTCGAGGCCTGCGAGGCGGCGGGCATCACCTTCATCGGCCCCCGGGCCGAGACCATGCGCGCCCTGGGCGACAAGGCCAGCGCGCGCCGCGTGGCGATCGAGGCGGGCGTGCCCGTCATTCCCGCGACCGAGGTCCTGGGCGACGACATGGCGCTGATCCGCGCCCAGGCGGCGGAAATCGGCTATCCCCTGATGCTCAAGGCCAGTTGGGGCGGCGGCGGGCGTGGCATGCGCCCGATCCTTTCCGAGGCCGAGGTCGAGGCCAAGGTGCGCGAGGGCCGACGCGAGGCCGAGGCCGCCTTCGGCAATGGCGAGGGCTATCTGGAAAAGATGATCCAGCGCGCCCGCCATGTCGAGGTGCAGATCCTGGGCGACAAGCAGGGCAACATCTATCACCTGTGGGAACGCGACTGCACCGTGCAGCGCCGCAACCAGAAGGTCGTCGAACGCGCGCCCGCCCCCTATCTGACCGAAGCGCAGCGCGCCGAGGTCTGCGAGATGGGGCGCAGGATCTGCCAGCATGTGAATTACGAATGCGCCGGCACCGTCGAATTCCTGATGGATATGGACGAGGGCGCATTCTACTTCATCGAGGTGAACCCCCGCGTCCAGGTCGAGCACACCGTCACCGAGGAGGTGACCGGCATCGACATCGTCCAGGCCCAGATCCTGATCGCCGAGGGCCGGACGCTGGCCGAGGCGACCGGCGTCGCCTCCCAGGCCGATGTGCAGCTCAACGGTCATGCCCTGCAATGCCGGGTGACGACCGAGGATCCGCTGAACAATTTCATCCCCGACTACGGCCGCCTGACCGCCTATCGCTCGGCCACCGGCAACGGCATCCGGCTGGATGGCGGCACGGCCTATGCGGGGGGGGTGATCACCCGCCATTACGACAGCCTGCTGGTGAAGGTCACCGCCCATGCGCAGACGCCGGAAAAGGCGATCAGCCGCATGGACCGGGCGCTGCGCGAATTCCGCATCCGGGGGCTGGCGACGAATATCGAATTCGTCATCAACCTGCTCAAGCATCCGACCTTTCTCGACGACAGCTATACGACGAAATTCATCGACACCACGCCCGACCTGTTCGAGTTCAAGAAGCGCCGCGACCGGGCGACGAAGATCCTCAACTACATCGCCGACATCACCGTCAACGGCCACCCCGAAACCGCGGGCCGCGCCCGCCCCCCCGCGGGCGTGAAGTCGCCGCGCGCGCCGCGCCCGCTGACCGACCAGCCCGCCTACGGCACCCGCAACCTGCTGGAACAGCAGGGGCCCCAGGCGGTGGCGGACTGGCTCAAGGCGCAAAAGAAGGTGCTGGTCACCGACACCACCATGCGCGACGGCCACCAGTCGCTCCTGGCGACGCGGATGCGCTCGATCGACATGATCCGGGCCGCCCCCGCCTATGCCGCCAACCTGCCGCAGCTTTTCAGCGTGGAATGCTGGGGCGGGGCCACGTTCGACGTGGCCTACCGCTTCTTGCAGGAATGCCCCTGGCAGCGGCTGCGCGACCTGCGCGCGCTTATGCCGAACCTGATGACGCAGATGCTGCTCCGGGCCTCGAACGGGGTGGGCTACACCAATTATCCCGACAATGTGGTGCAAAGCTTCGTCGCCCGTGCCGCCGAATCCGGCGTGGACGTGTTCCGCGTCTTCGACAGCCTGAACTGGGTCGAGAACATGCGCATCGCCATGGATGCGGTGATCGAGGCCGGGAAGGTCTGCGAGGGCACGATCTGCTACACCGGCGACCTGCTGGACCCGGACCGGGCGAAATACGACCTGGGCTATTACGTCTCTCGCGCCAAGGAGTTGAAGGCGGCGGGGGCGCATATCCTGGGGCTCAAGGACATGGCGGGGCTTCTGAAGCCCGCCGCCGCGCGCCAGTTGGTCAAGACGCTGAAGCAGGAGGTCGGCCTGCCGGTGCATCTGCATACCCACGACACCTCGGGCGCCTCGGCGGCGACGGTGCTGGCGGCGGTGGATGCCGGGGTGGATGCCGTCGACGCGGCGATGGATGCGTTTTCGGGCGGCACCTCGCAGCCCTGCCTCGGCTCCATCGTCGAGGCCCTGCGCCATACCGAGCGCGACACCGGGCTGGACATCGCGGCGGTGCGCGGGATCTCGAACTACTGGGAGCAGGTACGCGGCCAGTATGCCGCCTTCGAATCGGGCATCGCCGCCCCCGCCTCCGAGGTCTATCTCCACGAGATGCCCGGCGGCCAGTTCACCAATCTCAAGGCCCAGGCCCGCAGCCTGGGCCTTGAGGACCGCTGGCCCGAGGTGGCCCAGGCCTATGCCGACGCCAACCGGATGTTCGGCGATATCGTCAAGGTCACGCCCTCGTCCAAGGTGGTGGGCGACATGGCGCTGATCATGGTGGCCCAGGGGCTGACGCGGGCGCAGGTCGAGGATCCGGCGGTGGATATGGCCTTCCCCGATTCGGTGGTGGACATGCTGCGCGGCAATCTGGGCCAGCCCCATGGCGGCTGGCCCGAGGGCATCCTGAAGAAGGTTCTCAAGGGCGAGGCCCCGCTGACCGATCGGCCGGGCAAGAGCCTGCCCCCGGTGGATCTTGAGGAGACCCGCGCGAAGCTGTCCGCGGAACTCAACGGGCTTGAGATCGACGACGAGGATCTGAACGGCTATCTCATGTATCCCAAGGTCTTCCTGGATTACATGGGCCGCCACAGGGTCTATGGCCCGGTGCGGATCCTGCCGACGCGCTGCTTCTTCTACGGGATGGAGCCGGGCGAGGAGATCTCGGTCGAGATCGCGCCGGGCAAGACGCTGGAAATCCGCTTCCTGACGCTTGGCGATGTCGACGACGCGGGCGAGGTGAAGGTGTTCTTCGAGCTGAACGGCCAGCCGCGCGCCATCCGGGTGCCGAACCGCGCCGTCAAGGCCAAGACCGCCGCCAAGCCCAAGGCGCAGGACGGCAATCCCCTGCATATCGGCGCGCCGATGCCGGGCGCGGTGGCCAGCCTTGCAGTGCAGCCGGGCGCCAAGGTGCGGGCGGGCGATCTGCTGCTGACCATCGAGGCGATGAAGATGGAAACCGGCCTGCATGCCGACCGCGAGGCGGTGGTGAAGGCGGTCCATGTCCAGCCCGGCGCGCAGATCGAGGCCAAGGACCTGCTGATCGAGCTGGAAGGCTGAGCGAACCGGAGGGCTGGGCGAATTGAAGGGCTGATCCACTTGGGATCTGGGTCGGCAGCCTGCCGGGCGGGTCGAAGCGATGGCCGAGTTGAAGGACTGAGCGGTCTGAAGGACTGGGTCGGCCAAAAGACTGAGCGGGCCAAAAGACTGGGCGAGTTGAAGGGCTCGGACGGTTGAAGGCTCGGCGGGTGGAAGGCTGGGACGGGCGGCAGGCGAAGCCGATCACCGATCCGGGCGAGCGCAATTTTCCGCTTGCAAGGCCCGGTTTCCTCTTGCGAAGCCCCGGGCCTTGGCCTAGATCACCGCCATCCGGACCGGATGCGGGCGTAGCTCAGGGGTAGAGCATAACCTTGCCAAGGTTAGGGTCGTGAGTTCGAATCTCATCGCCCGCTCCAACCGGATCTTCGAAAGGGCGCCCGCGGGCGCCCTTTTCGCTTTCTCGCGTCCTGATTGCGTTCGTGCGATGACTTCGGACAGCCTCGGCCGCGGGCCCGACAGCTTCGGCGACAGGCCCCGGAAAGCCGCGCGCCGCCGGGCAGGGATTGGACTCCCTGTCAAACGAAGAGCCGCCCCGCCGCCATCGCGCGCGCCGCTTCGCCCGAACGCCCGCCGCCCCCGCCCCTCCCGCCGCCCTCCCCGTCCACCCGGAACATCCCGGCAAAGATTTCGCGCCCGCCCCCCTTGCGAAGCGCCGCGGGCTTCGCTAGATCACCGCCATCCGAACCGGATGCGGGCGTAGCTCAGGGGTAGAGCATAACCTTGCCAAGGTTAGGGTCGGGCGTTCGAATCGCCTCGCCCGCTCCAATCGGATCCGCAAGGGGGCGCCTTCGGGCGCCCCTTTTGCGTATCGAAGGCTTGCCGGATCGGCGCCAAGGCGCTACTGCCGCCCCGAGAGTGATGCGGAGGCGAAGATGCGCAAGGCCAGCGTGACCCGGAAAACCGCCGAGACCGCGATCGAGGTCGAGGTGAACCTCGACGGCAACGGCAACAGCGATTGCAAGAGCGGGGTCGGCTTCTTCGACCACATGCTCGACCAGCTTGCCCGCCATTCGCTGATCGACATACGGCTGCGGGCGACGGGCGACCTGCATATCGACGACCACCACACGGTCGAGGATTGCGGCATCGCGCTTGGCCGGGCGCTGGCGCGCGCGCTTGGCGACAAGACCGGCATCCGCCGCTACGGCCATTTCCGCCTTGCCATGGACGACGCCCAGGTCGCCTGCGCGCTGGACCTGTCGGCGCGGCCCTTCCTGGTGTGGAACCTGCCCTTTCCAGGCGCCAGGATCGGCACCTTCGACACCGAACTGGTGCGCGAATTCTTCCAGGCTTTTGCCACCCATGGCGGGATCACGCTGCATGTCGACCTGATCCACGGGCTGAACAGCCACCACATCGCCGAGGCCGCCTTCAAGTCGGTCGCCCGCGCGCTGCGCGAAGCGGTGGAGCCCGATCCGCGCATGGCGGGGGTCCTGCCCTCGACCAAGGGCGCCTTGTAGGGGGAATACCATGGGCCTGACGGTTCTGGTCGATTACGAATCGGGCAATCTGCACTCGGCCGAAAAGGCCTTCCAGCGCATGGCGAACGAGACCGGCGCGGGCGAGGTCATCGTCTCGGACCGGCCCGAGGACGTGCTGCGCGCCGACCGCATCGTGCTGCCCGGCGACGGCGCCTTCCCGGCCTGTCGGCGCGCGCTCGGCGCCCATGGCGGGCTGTTCGAGGCCATCGACGAATCGGTGCGCGCCCGCGCGCGGCCCTTCATGGGGATCTGCATCGGCATGCAGATGCTGGCCGATCGCGGGCTGGAATATGAGGAAACCCCCGGCTTCGGCTGGATCGGCGGCGAGGTGGCGCGGATCCGGCCCACCCGGTCCGGGTTGAAGGTGCCGCATATGGGCTGGAACGATCTGCTGATCGAACGCCCACATCCCGCTCTGGCCGGGGTCAGGACCGGAGATCACGCCTATTTCGTCCATTCCTACCAGTTCCGCACCGCGGATCCGGCGCATCGGCTGGCCCATTGCGACTATGCCGGGGATGTGACCGCCATCGTGGGGCGCGACAATATCATCGGCACCCAGTTCCACCCCGAGAAAAGCGCGGCCACCGGATTGCGGATCATCGCGAATTTCCTGGCCTGGTCCCCCTGAGGCCTGCGCCCCCCCCTGAGACCCGGGCACACCAAAGCCCGGACCGCCCCCTTGAGGGCGGGCGCCGCGACGCGGGCGGGCGCCGGTCCGGCTCTGGCCGCACCGGCACCGCGGTTCGTCCTGCCCTCGCCTATTTCACCCGCGTCCAGCTTCCGCCATCGCGACAGATCCCCAGCACGCAGCCCTTCACGGTCAGGCTGTTGCCGTTCAGCCGCATCTCGGCATTGTAGGTCTTGTCGCGGTCGGGCGAATAGACCTTGCCATCGTCGTAGCGGCCATTGCCGTAGGGCACCATGTCCCAGACGATGCGGCGGCCGACATTGGCGCTCTCGACCGGCTTCCCCGCGCCGTCGAAGGCCTTGACCAGGGTGCCGCAAAGCGCCTTGCCGCAGGGTGCGATCTGGACATGGCCGAAATTGCCGTTGTCGTCGGGGCGGGTCTTCCACAGCCCCTCCGCCGGATCGGCGGCATGGGCGACGCTGGCGCCGAAGACCAGAAACACGGCGCAGACAAGTTTTCTCATCGGGCTTCCTCCTCCTGAAAGCAGAAGGCAGCCTCCTCCCACCGCGCGCACCGATCAAGCATGACGTCGGGTCGCGCCCTTCCCTTCGCCCCCGCCACATGCCAAAGGGGGGCCTGATCCAGCAAGAACCCCGGGGGCCCGCGATGATCCTCTATCCCGCCATCGACCTGAAGGACGGCAAATGCGTCCGGCTCCTGCGCGGCGAGATGTCGGCCGCCACCGTCTTCGGCGAGGATCCCGCCGCCCAGGCCGCCGAATTCCAGGCGGCGGGCTGCGAATGGCTGCACCTGGTGGATCTGAACGGCGCCTTCGCGGGCCAGCCGGTGAACGGCGCGGCGGTCGAGGCGATCCTCACCCGCATCACCGTCCCCGCCCAGTTGGGCGGCGGCATCCGCGACATGGCGACCATCGCCGCCTGGCTGGAAAAAGGCCTGGCGCGGGTCATTCTCGGCACGGTCGCTGTCGAAAACCCCACCCTGGTGCGCGAGGCCGCCCGCGCCTTCCCCGGCCGGGTCGCGGTCGGGATCGACGCCCGCAAGGGCCGCGTCGCAACCAAGGGCTGGGCGACCGAGACCGATGTCATGGCGACCGATCTGGCCCGCAGCTTCGAAGATGCGGGCGTGGCCGCGATCATCTACACCGACATCGACCGCGACGGCGCGATGGCGGGCCCCAACATCGAGGCGACCGAGGCCCTCGCACGCGCCGTCTCGATCCCGGTCATCGCCTCAGGCGGGGTCAGCCGCCTCGACGATCTCGTCGCCCTGCGCGACACCGGCGTGATCGCGGGCGCGATCTCGGGCCGCGCGCTCTACGACGGCGCCATCGACCTGCGCAAAGCCCTCGCCACCCTTAACCCCTAACCCCTCCCCCATTCTTCTTTGCAAAAATATCCCGGGGGTGAGGCCCGGCACGGGCCGAGGGGGCAGCGCCCCCTCCTCTCGCTCCCAGGCCCCGCCCCGGCCCCGACTCCCCCCGTGGACGCGCGCCCGCATTCCGGCTAAAAGCCGCGCCATGCTCGACCAAACGCCCCCCCCCCCCGCCGAGATCGCCCGCCGCCGCACCTTCGCGATCATCGCGCATCCGGATGCGGGCAAGACCACGCTGACCGAGAAGTTCCTGCTCTTCGGGGGCGCGATCCAGATGGCGGGCCAGGTCCGCGCCAAGGGCGAGGCGCGGCGCACCCGCTCGGACTTCCTCAAGATGGAGCAGGATCGCGGCATCTCGGTCTCGGCCTCGGCGATGTCTTTCGAATATCGCGACTACCGCTTCAACCTGGTCGACACCCCCGGCCACTCGGATTTCTCGGAAGACACCTACCGCACCCTCACCGCCGTCGATGCCGCCATCATGGTGATCGACGGCGCGAAGGGCGTCGAATCCCAGACCCGCAAGCTTTTCGAGGTCTGCCGCCTGCGCGACCTGCCGATCCTGACCTTCTGCAACAAGATGGACCGCGAGGCCCGCGACACCTTCGAGATCATCGACGAGATCCAGGAAAACCTCGCCATCGACGTGACGCCCGCAAGCTGGCCGATCGGCTCGGGGCGCGATTTCCTCGGCGCCTACGACCTGCTCAACGACCGGCTGGAGCTGATGGACCGCGCCGACCGCAACCGGGTGGCGGAATCGATCCGGCTCGACGGGCTCGACGATCCCCGGCTCGCCGAACATGTGCCCGCAGCCCAACTGGCGCAGTTGCGCGAGGAAATCGCCATGGCGCGCGAGCTGCTGCCCGCCTTCGACCGCGGCGCCTTCCTCGCCGGCGCCATGACGCCGATCTGGTTCGGCTCGGCGATCAATTCCTTCGGCGTCAAGGAGTTGATGGAGGGGATCGGCGAATACGGCCCCCGTCCCCAGCCGCAGAAGGCCGCCGAGCGCGCCGTGGGCGCCGACGAGCCCCGCGTCACCGGCTTCGTCTTCAAGGTGCAGGCCAACATGGACCCCAAGCACCGCGACCGGGTGGCCTTCGTCCGCCTCGCCTCGGGCCATTTCACCCGCGGCATGAAGCTGACCCATGTGCGCTCGAAAAAGCCGATGGCGGTGACCAATCCCGTCCTTTTCCTCGCCGCCGACCGCGAACTGGCGGACGAGGCCTGGGCGGGCGACATCATCGGCATCCCCAACCACGGCCAGCTTCGCATCGGCGACGCGCTGACCGAGGGCGAGGCGCTGCGCTTCACCGGCATCCCCTCCTTCGCGCCGGAACTGCTGCAGACCATCCGCGCCACCGATCCGATGAAGGCCAAGCATCTGGAAAAGGCGCTGACGCAATTCGCCGAAGAAGGCGCGGCCAAGGTCTTCAAGCCGATGATCGGCTCGGGCTTCATCGTCGGCGTCGTCGGCGCGCTGCAATTCGAGGTGCTGGCCAGCCGCATCCAGCAGGAATACCAGATCCCGGTGCGGTTCGAGAGCTCGCAATTCTCCTCGGCGCGCTGGATCTCGGGCGAGAAGCCCGAGGTCGAGAAGCTGGTCAATGCCAACCGCCAGCATATCGCCACCGATTCGGACGGCGATCTGGTCTTCCTGACCCGGCTGCAATGGGACATCGACCGGGTGCTGCGCGACTATCCCGCGGCGCGGCTGACCGCGACCAAGGAGATGATGGCCTGACGGCGCGCGCGGCGGCGCCAGCCGCCGCAGGACAAGCATGCCGCAAAGGAGAAGGAGCCGCCCCGATGCCGACGGATGCCGACCGCGCGCCCCCGCCCCTTCCGCCCGTCTATGACGGCGCGCCGGAAAACCTGATCGAGGTCTGGAACATCCGCCGCGTCCCCCTGGCCCTTGGCCCTGACGAGGCGCTGCCGCCACCCGACGCCGATCTCGCCACGCTGGCCCGGAGCCGCATCCCCGCCGACGAGCCGCCGCCCCGGGCCAGGCGCCGCCTTTCGCCCCATATGCTGAAGCGGCGCCAGATCCGGGTCGAACTGGCCGGGCATTCGGAACTGGCCGCGCTCAACGGCCTCCTGATCGCGCATCTGCGCAAGCGCGAGGCGCCCGAGGGCGCGGCGGCGCTGTTCCACCGGATCTGGGCCGAACATGGCGCGCAATTGCTGGCGGAACTGCCGCCGCGCTGGTTGATCTCATCGGCGATCACCTTCGGCGACCATGGGCGGACCGAGGGCCAGCGCCGCATCGGCCTTGCGATGAACATGTTCTTCTCGCTGGTGAAGCTTTACGAATTCGAGCGGTTCTTCTCGGGCAATTCCGGCGACCAGCCGTTCCGCAGGAAGCGCAAGGCGGGGGCAGAACTGCCCCTGGGCATGCCCGGCTTTTCGCTGCTCGGCGGCGGGCTCGACATCAACCTGATGGCCCAGGTCTGGCAGATGGCGGAGGAAGACGATGTCGCCGGTCCGATCGCGCACCGGCTGCTGAGGCTTCTGAACCACGATCCCGTCGGGCTGTTCCGCAGGCTGGAGCGGATGCGCGAGGAAACCCGCGCCGCGCGGATCGACCGCGCGACCGCCACCCCGGCCGATCCGGCCGATGCCCCCGGCCCCGGCCCAACCGACCCCGGTCTCGCCGACCCCGGTCTCGCCGACACCCCGGAGCCGCCGATCCGCCACGAAACTTGACCGAAGGCCCCCGATCATGTATCGCGCGATCAGGCTGAACCAGCCGATGACGCCGGGACGCCCGGAAGCTTCGCGTCCCTGACCTTTTCCAAAGGAAATCCCATGCGGGCCGATCCCGCATCTACAGGACGCTGATGACCAAGTTTTCCGACCTCGCGCTGGATCCGCGCGTGTTGCAAGCCATCTCCGAAGCCGGATATGAAACGCCGACCCCGATCCAGGCCGAAGCGATCCCCGAGGCGCTGAAAGGCCGCGATGTCCTTGGCATCGCCCAGACCGGCACCGGCAAGACCGCCTCCTTCACCCTGCCGATGATCACGCTTCTGGGCCAGGGCCGGGCGCGGGCGCGGATGCCGCGCAGCCTCGTGCTGGCGCCGACGCGCGAACTCGCCGCCCAGGTGGCCGAGAATTTCGACACCTATGCCAAGCACACCAAGCTGACCAAGGCGCTGCTGATCGGCGGCGTGGCGTTTGGCGAGCAGGACAAGCTGATCGACCGCGGCGTCGACGTGCTGATCGCGACGCCCGGCCGCCTGCTCGACCATTTCGAGCGCGGCAAGCTCTTGCTGACCGGCGTGCAGATCATGGTGGTGGACGAGGCCGACCGCATGCTCGACATGGGCTTCATCCCCGATATCGAGCGGATCTTCCAACTGACCCCCTTCACCCGCCAGACGCTGTTCTTCTCGGCCACCATGGCGCCCGAGATCGAGCGGATCACCAACACCTTCCTGACCGGCCCCGCCCGGATCGAGGTGGCGCGCCAGGCCACCACCAACATCAACATCGACCAGAAGCTGGTCCAGTTCACGCCCTCGCGCAAGGATCGCGCCTTTACCGAGAAGCGCGCCGTCCTGCGCGCGCTGATCGAGGCCGAGGGAGAGGCCTGCACCAACGGCATCGTCTTCTGCAACCGCAAGATGGATGTGGATGTGGTCGCGAAGTCGCTGAAATCGCACGGGTTCAACGCCGCCCCCATCCATGGCGACCTGGACCAGTCGCAGCGCATGCGCACGCTGGACGCCTTCCGCGACGGCTCGCTGCATATCCTCGTCGCCTCCGATGTGGCGGCGCGCGGGCTGGACATTCCGGCGGTCAGCCATGTCTTCAACTTCGACGTGCCGTCGCATGCCGAGGATTACGTCCACCGCATCGGCCGCACCGGCCGGGCCGGGCGCCATGGCCGCGCCTTCACCATCTCGACCCCGATGGACACCAAGCTGCTGGCGGCGGTGGAAAGCCTGGTGAAGGCCGAGATCCCCCGCGCCGAGCTGCCCGAGGGGCTGGACCTGGAGGCCGCCGGCTCCAGCCGTCCGCCGCGCGAAGAGCGCGAGCGGGGCGGCGAACGCGGTGGTGAGCGTGGCGGACGCGGTGGACGCGACCGCAAGCGCGGCGGACGCGACCGCGACGACCGCAGGCCGCGCCGCGACGAGGGCGCCGAGGCGGCGACCTCTGCCGTCGAGCCCGTCGAAGCCGCCGCATCCGAGCCCGCCGCCCTGCCCCAGGACGATGCGCCCCAACTCGCCGAGCGCGCGCCCCGCGATTCGCGCACCCCGGACAGCCGTCCCCCGCGCGAACGCGCCGAACGGCCCGAGCGCGGCCGCGACCGCCGTGACGACCGCCGCGAGCGCCGCGACGATGGCCCCGGCGTGATCGGCATGGGCGATCACGTCCCCGATTTCATCCTGCGCAGCTTCCGCCTGCCCGATCCCGTCCCCGCCGACGAGGCCCGCGCCTTCGAGGAAGAGGCCCCCGCCGAAACCCCGGTCCACGCCGAGGAAGATTGATCCCCGAAAAGCCCGCCCCTTCCCGGCGGGCTTTTTCTTTCAGGACCCGCCCCGCCAACCGACATCGGCATCTCGCGCCCCCGGAGGACGGTCTAGGTTGAGGTTCCCCGACCTCCCCTAAGTTGCGGTCATAGATAGCGATCATCCTTGCGCCTGGCTTCATGCTGGATGCGGAGCTTGGTCAGACATCGCTCGGGACCTTGAAGCCCTTGGCTCCGTCATCTACGTCGATCCGGCCAATGCCCTCTCGATCAAGGAGATGGCGACAAAGGCTCTTGCCGTCGCACCTGAAAAACTCGTCGTCATCGGCTTTTCCATGGGAGGCTATCTGCGCGCGAAATACAGCGAAGGGAGCCAAGATGGTCCTGATCGCCACTTCCGCCCTTGGCGATGGCAATGTTGGGGCCCGGGGGAAAGCCGCGGTCGCCGATATGGATCCTGCCGCGTTTCGCGGCCTGAGCCGCCATCCCATCCGTCGCTCCCTTGGCTCCCGAGCGCGAAGGGGATGCCGCCATCGTCGAGCGCATCCATGCGATGAGCTTGCGCCTCGGCGGACAGGTTTTCCGAAATCAGGCCGTGCTCAGGCGTGACGGTGACCTTCAGAAGCTTCCGGCAATCGACTGTCCCACCTTGATCGTGGCCGGGGCCAGGGATCGCCTGCGCTCATTGGAGGAAGCGTCCGAGATGATGGAGGCAATTCCAAATGCCAAAATGGAGATCATCGAGACAGGACAGATGATTCACATCGAAGCTGTCGTTACTTCTCCGCGCTTTCCTGTCCGCCTGAACGAATGACCGCGCTGCCGTGCCTGCACCTGTGGCGGGATCGATGCAGGAAGCCCTTTGCCGTCATTCAGCGAGAGCTTACTCTGGACAGATGAGTTCGAACCGACCCATCTTTACGCATCGTATCTTCGTGTCTGATGACGATCTCCATCAGACAGCCGGGACAGAAGTGTTCCCCTACTGGAGTTTCACCAAGACAGTCATTGCCATCTGCGCCTTGCGGATGGTGCAAGAGGGCCGGATTGATCCGGACAGGCGCCTGGCGGGTTACGACTTCTCGCTGCGCCAAGTGCTGGATCACACTTCAGGCCTTCCGGATTACTTCTCTGTTCCTGGCTACAGAAAGGCGGTTGAACAAACTGAACAGCCTTGGACCGCCGAGCATCTGCGCGAGGTCACGATGGCGCAGGGCAGGCTTTTCGCGCCGGGTAAAGGCTGGTCCTATTCCAATCTTGGTTACATGCTGGCACGGGATCTGATCGAAGATGTGGCACAGCTGCCATTTGCCAATCTGCTCAAGCAGATGATCTGCGACCCGCTCGGCCTCGACAGCATCGAACTTGCTGCCGCGCGGCACGATTTCGAACGTATCCACTGGAAGGCGACGAAGGGTTATCATCCGGGGTGGGTTTACCACGGCTGCCTTATCGGCACTGCCGCCGATGCCGCGAAGCTTTTACATGCCCTGTTCAGTGGCAAGTTGCTCAATGCATCAATCCTTGCCGAGATGCTGGTCCAACACCCACTTGGCGGGGCCATTGAGGGGCGCCCATGGACGGAATGTGGCTATGCACTCGGGCTCATGAGCGGACGATGTGGGAATGTCGGTCGCGTCATAGGCCATTCCGGCGGTGGTCCGTTCAGCGTCAACGCAGTCTACCACTTCCCCGATCTGCGGAGACCTGTCACTGTGGCGAGCTTTACCGATGGGACAAATGAGGGCGTTGCGGAGTTCGCTGCCGTTGAAGCGGCAGCGCGCGACTGACTGCTCCGTCCACATGGCTGCCCGCTCCCCCCGGCCCGGTGGCGGTGGCGGCAACGGCGCGAAGAGTTCTTAGCAGACCTCGGCCAGCAGCCCGGTATAGAAGCCTCGCAGGCTGGCCGAGCGTTCCGTGGCCCCTGCCCGTCTGGGTGCGGAACCCATCCGCCAGCGTCAAGAGCTTGGTCTGGAAGTGGTCCAGCGCAAAAGCCGTGTCGTCGAGGGGCCGGGATACCGCGCCGGGATCGGTCGTCTGGTATCTGGCCGCCCCTCGCATTCCGGCCAGATACATGCACCGCGCCACGCCAATGAAGCCTATCGCATCCAGCCCGTCGGCATCCTGAAGTATCTTCGCCTCGATGCTCACAGGCTCAAGCCCCGCTGAATAGCTATGCGCTTCAATGGCATGGAAAACCTGCTTTATCTTGCCAGCCTCCCATCCCAACGCGGACAAGACCTCATCGGCCTTTTCTGCCGCGAAACGGGACGCATGCCGCCGTTCTGGCGAGGCCTTGTCCACCCGGACGCAGTCATGCAGCAGTGTCGCGGCCAGCAGAATATCCCTGTCGCCGCCTTCCCGGGCCATGATTTTCTCGACGTTTCGCCAGACACGCAGGAGATGCGCCTCATCATGAGCGCCGTCACGGTGATCAAAGGCATGTGGCAGCAACGACCGGGCAAGACCGGAATCGGGAAAACTCTTGTGCATCGCCCCTGTCCATAGCGAGATTTCAGCGCCCCCCCCCCTGTCCGATACCTCCCGCATGAAAGACGACCACGGCTCCGGCGGGCGAGGGCCGGTCTTCGGCGATGCTTTCGGCGGGGAGCTTCCCCTGGGGACCGACCACCGGGGCCGGATGACCTTCCAGCTTCCGGCCGGGGCCGCGGGCCGAAGGGCAGATCGGCCCGGTGCCATTCGGCGGCGCTATTCCGCGACGAGGCGGCTGATCACCACGGTCACCTCGGGCTTCTTGCCGATCTCCTCCATGGCGAGCTGGCGCACCATGCGGCGGATGTCCTCTTCCATCCGGTCGTCGTTCTTCAGCACCTTGCGGCCCGCGCGCTCCAGCCAGGCGGCCAGATCGGCCTCCATGCTTTCGTTCAGGGGGCGGCCGCCAAGGCCGGTGGGGCTCAGCCCCATCAGCTCGACCCAGGGCTCGCCCATCGGCACGTCGTCCTCGTCCAGGATCACCGTCACCAGCGCATGGCCGTTCAGCGCCATGCGGATCCGCTCGCGCACGATACCGTCCAGCGCGCCGATCAGGACCGAACCGTCCAGATAGATCCGCCCGGTCTCGATCCGCTCGGCCACCTCGGGGCTCTCGCCGGTCAGGTCCAGCATGGTGCCGTTGGTCGCCACCGCCGCCGGGATGCCGCCCTCAAGCGCCACCCGGGCGTGCTCTGAAAGGTGCCTGTGCTCGCCATGCATCGGCACCAGCATGTCGGGCAGAAGCAGGCGGTGGACATGTTCCAGATCCGGGCGGTTGGCATGGCCCGAGACGTGATAGAGCCCGCCCGCGTCGTCGACGATGCGCACCCCCATCTCGGACAGGTTGTTCCAGATCCGCAGCACATCCTTTTCGTTCCCCGGGATCACCCGGCTGGAAAACAGGAAGGTGTCGCCCTCGCGCAGCTCGAAGCCGAGGTATTTGCCCCGCGACAGCGCCGCCGCCGCCGCGCGCCTCTCGCCCTGGCTGCCCGTGACCAGAAGCATCAGGTTGCGGCGCGGGATCTCCTGCGCCTCCTCGGGGGTGACGGTGCGGGGGAAGCTGCCCAGGACGCCGGTCTCCTGCGCGACCGAGAGCATCCGCTTCATCGAGCGCCCCATGACGCAGACGGTGCGGTCGGCGGCCACCGCCGCCTCGGCCAGGGTCTTGAGCCGCGCCACGTTCGAGCCGAAGGTGGTCGCCACGAACATCGAGGGCGCGGCCGAGATCAGTTCCGCCAGCGGCCCGGCCAGGGTCGATTCCGACCGGCCGGGATGCAGCGAGAAGACATTCGTCGAATCGCAGGCCAGGACCTTGACCGGACGCTCCTTCACCACCTCGCGCCAGACGGCGTCGTCGAAAGGCTCGCCCACCACGGGATCGAGGTCGATCTTGAAATCGCCGGAATGGACCACCCGGCCCGCGGGCGTGTCGATCACCAGCGCGGCGCTTTCGGGAATGGAATGCGACAGCGGCACGAATTGCACGGTGAAGGGACCGGCCTCGACCCGGGCCGGGCGCGGATCGACCGTCACCACGGCGTCCAGCGGCTGGCCCGCCTCTTCCATCTTCAGCCGCGCGATGGCGGCGGTGAACTTGCGGGCATGGACCTTGGCGCGCAGCTTGGGCCACAGATGGCCCAGGGCGCCGACGTGATCCTCATGCGCATGGGTGATGAAGATCGCCTCAAGCCGGTCGGCCCGCGCCTCAAGCCACGACAGGTCGGGCATGATCAGATCCACCCCCGGCGCGCCGTCCATGTCGGGGAAGGTCACGCCCGTATCCACAAGGATCAGCCGCTCTTTCCCCGGCAGGCCATAGCCGTAGACATAGGCGTTCATACCCACTTCGCCGGCACCGCCGAGGGGGAGGTAGATCAGCCGCTCGCGTTTCATGCGTCTTCCTTGTTGAACTCGTTGATCAGGACGAGACCATGCATGGTCAGATCGTCCTCGATGGAATCGAACAGCGCGGTGTCCTGCGCGAAAAGAGGGGCAAGCCCCCCGGTTGCAATGACTTTCATCGGCTGGTTGCGTTCGCGGCGCAACTGGCGCACGACCCCCTCGACCAGCCCGATATACCCCCAATACACGCCCGACTGCATGCAGGCCACCGTATTCGTGCCGATGGCGCTGGCGGGTTTGGTGATATCGACATGCGGCAGCGCGGCCGCCGCCATGTGCAGCGCCTCAAGCGACAGGTTCACCCCGGGCGCGATCACCCCGCCCACATAGGCGCCGTCATGATCGACCACGTCGAAGGTGGTGGCGGTGCCGAAATCCACCACGATCAGGTCGCCGCCGTGGCGGTCGAAGGCGCCTGCCGCATTGACCAGCCGGTCGGGGCCGACCGTGGTGCCCTGGTCCACGCGCGGGGGATTGCGCAGGCGGCATTCGGGCTTGCCCACCACCAGCGGCCGACAGTCGAAATAGCGGTTGCACAGCACCCGGAGGTTGAAGACCACCCGGGGCACTGTCGAGGAGATGATCGCCTCGGAAATATCGGCCTCGATCCGGTTGAGCGTTTTCAGCGTGCTGAGCCAGACGAAATATTCGTCCGCCGTGCGCTTGTGATCGGTCGCCATGCGCCAGGTGGCGATGAAGCGCGACCCGTCCCAGATGGAAAAGACCGTATTGGTGTTGCCGCAGTCGATGGCCAGAAGCATGATCGCCCCCTTTCGCCCCAGAAAATCGCCCTAGAAGAACACATCCGCCGCCGGGATTGCCCGCCGCTCCGCGCCCTCGCGCAGGATCAGATTGCCGTCGCCGTCGATGGTTTCAAAGATGCCCTCGCGCGTCTCGCGGCCGGTGCGGGCGCGGATCCGCTCGCCCAGCCGGGCGGCGCGGGCCAGGAAGGCGGCGCGGATCGGCTCGAACCCCTCGACGCGCAGGACCGCCTCGTGCCGGACGACGGCGGGAGCGAGCGCATCGAGGAACCGCGCGGGCGCGATGCGCAGCCCGGTCTCGGCCAGCAGCGAGACCGGCGCAACGGCGCCCGGCTCCACCGCCTCGGGCGGCGGCGCGCCGATCAGGTTCACGCCGATCCCGATCACCAGCAGCCCCTCGGACGCCTCCAGCAGGATGCCCGAGATCTTGCCGCCGTTCAGCAGCACGTCATTGGGCCATTTCAGCGCGAAAGGCGCCGTCATGCCCGTCACCTCGGCGAAGGCGTCGTAAAGCGCCAGCGCGGTGGTGAAGCTGCGCAGGCCAAGCCGCGCCGGGGGATCGTCCAGCCTTTGCACCAGGCTGGCGTAGAAATTGCCGCGCGGGCTGGCCCAGGCCCGGGCACGCCGCCCCCGGCCCGCCGTCTGTTCGTCGGCCAGAACCCAGAGCGGCGCCCTCAGCCCCGGCGCGCGCCGGAAACATTCGGCATTGGTGGAATCGACCGCCGCGAGATGGACCCGCGCCGCGGCCTGAAGCGCCGCGGCCACCTAGCGGACAAGGGCTTCGGCGGCGGCCCGCGCCACCGGCTCGATCCCGAAAAGGTTGATCGACCCCAGCAGCATCGCCGCCGCGACCGCGACCAGCATCAGCCATTGCACCGGCGCCATCCGGCTTTGCGCCGGGGTGTCGCTGTCGCCGAAATAGACGAAGTAGATCACGCGCAGATAGTAGAAGGCACCGATCACCGAGGCCACCGCCCCCGCCACCGCCAGCCAGACCATCCCCGCATCCACCGCCGCCTTCAGCACAGCGAACTTGCCGAAGAAGCCGACGAAGGGCGGCACCCCCGCAAGGCTGAAGAACAGCGCCAGCAGCGCCAGCGCCTTCAGGGGCTCGGTCTTCGACAGCATGTTGAGGCTGGCCAGATCCGTCACCGGCCGCCCGTCGCGCTCCATCGACAGGATGAAGGCGAAGGTGCCGACGTTCATGGTGACATAGATCGCCATGTAGATCAGCGTGGCCTGGGTGCCCTCGACCGTGCCCGAGGCAAGGCCGATCAGCGCATAGCCCATATGGGCGATCGAGGAATAGGCCATCAGCCGCTTGATGTCCTTCTGGCCGATCGCCGCCACCGCCCCCAGATACATCGAGGCCACCGCCAGCGCCGCCAGCACCTGGCCCCATTGCGCGGGGATGGTGCCGAAGGCCTCCCAGGCCAGCCGCGCGATCAACGCCATGGCCGCGACCTTGGGCGCGGTGGCGAAAAAGGCGGTGACCGGGGTGGGAGAGCCCTCGTAGACATCGGGCGTCCACATGTGGAAGGGCGCGGCCGAGATCTTGAAGGCCAGCCCCGCCAGCATGAAGACCAGCCCGAACAAAAGCCCCAGCGGCACACCATCGGCGACCGTGGTGACGATCCCCGCGAACAGCGTGGTCCCCGCATAGCCGTAAACCAGCGAGGCGCCGTAAAGCAGCAGGCCCGACGACAGCGAGCCGAGGACGAAATATTTCAGCCCCGCCTCGGACGAGCGCGCGGAATCGCGCCGCATCGCCGCCACGACGTAAAGCGCCAGCGATTGCAGCTCCAGCCCCAGGTAAAGCGCCATCAGATCGCCCGCCGAGACCATCATCATCATCCCCAGCACCGCCAGCGCGGCCAGCACCGGAAACTCGAAGCGCAAAAGGCCGTGGCGGAACATGTAGTCCTGGCTCATCACCAGGACGGCGGCGGCGGAAAGCAGCACCGCCACCTTGCCGAACCGCGCGAAGGCGTCGTCGATGAACATGCCGCCGAAGGCCGTCCGCGCGCCCTCCCCGCCCAGGCCCAGCCAGAGCGCCAGCGCCACGAAGACCCCCGCCGTGGCCCAGACCAGCGGCACCGCCACCTTGTCCTTGCCGGTGTAGACGCCGAACATCAGGGCCGCCATCGCATAGAGCGCGAGCATGACCTCGGGCAGGACGATGCTGAAATCAACTGCGGTCATGGTCGGTCCCTCAATGCGTCACGGCGGCAGCTTCCGCGACGACGGCGGGAAGGCTGGCCTGATAGTCGGCGATCAGCTGGGCCACCGAGGGCCCGATGATGTCGGTGACAAGGCTTGGATAGACGCCAAGCAGCAGCGTCATGAAGATCAGCGGCGCGAAGATCGCCTTTTCGCGCAGGGTCATGTCCGAGATGGTCTTCAGGCTGTCCTTGACCAGATCGCCGAAGACCACCCGGCGATACAGCCACAAGGCATAGCCCGCCGAGAAGATCACCCCCGAGGCCGCGACCAGCGCGACCCAGGTGTTGACCTGGAAGATCCCCATGATGGTCAGGAATTCGCCGATGAACCCGCTGGTGCCGGGCAGGCCGACATTGGCCATGGTGAAGAACATGAAGACCAGCGCATAGCGCGGCATGCGCAGCACCAGCCCGCCATAGGCGTCGATCTCGCGGGTGTGCATGCGGTCGTAGATCACGCCCACGGCCAGGAACAGCGCGCCCGAGACGAAGCCGTGGCTGATCATCTGGAAGATCGCGCCGTCGACGCCCTGCTGGTTCATCGCGAAGATCCCCATGGTCACATAGCCCATATGCGCGACCGAGGAATAGGCGATCAGCTTCTTCATGTCCGACTGCACCAGCGCGACAAGGCTGGTGTAGACGATGGCGATGGCCGACATCCAGAAGACCAGCGGCCCCAGCAGGTCCGAGGCCACCGGGAACATCGGGATCGAGAAGCGCAGGAAGCCGTAGCCCCCCATCTTCAGCATCACCGCCGCCAGCAGCACCGAGCCCGCCGTCGGCGCCTGGACGTGGGCGTCCGGCAGCCAGGTATGGACCGGCCACATCGGCATCTTGACCGCGAAAGAGGCGAAGAAGGCCAGGAACAGCAGCGTCTGCGCCCCGCCCAGGATATGGATCCCCAGAAGCGAGAAGCTCTCGGATCCGAAGTCATGGGCCAGAAGCCGCACGATATCGGTGGTCTGCGCCTCCATATACATGAAGATCATCGCCACCAGCATCAGCACCGAGCCGAGGAAGGTGTAAAGGAAGAACTTGAAGCTGGCATAGATCCGGTTCGCGCCGCCCCAGATGCCGATGATCAGGAACATCGGGATCAGGCCCGCCTCGAAGAACAGGTAGAACAGCACCAGATCCAGCGCGGTGAAGACGCCGATCATCAGCGTCTCCAGCACCAGGAAGGCGATCATGTATTCCTTGACGCGCTTTTCTACCTCCCAGGCCGACCAGATCACCAGGGGCATCAGGCAGGTGGTGAGCATGACGAACAGGATCGAGATCCCGTCCACCCCCATCTTCCAGTTCAGGCCAAGGATCCATTCCCCCTCGGACAGGAACTGGAATCCGGTGTCCTGCGGATCGAAACCCGCAAGCAGGAACAGCGAGACGACGAAGGTCGCGGTGGTGGCGAACAGCGCCAGCCATTTGGCGTTCATCCGCGCCGCCTCGTCATCGCCGCGCAGGAAGATCGCCATGATCGCGGCGGCGACCAGCGGCAGGAAGGTGATGATGGAGAGAAGTTGTTGTGCCATGGATCTCGCGCCCCCTTACCTGGCGCCGCCGAAAAGCGTCATCCAGGTGACGAGGACGACGATCCCCAGCACCATGGCGAAGGCATAGTGGAACAGATAGCCCGATTGCGCCCGGGCGGTGAGCCGGGTGAAGAAGGGGATGATCCCCATCGCCACCCCGTTGATGGTGCCGTCGATGACCTTGACGTCGTTCCTCCAGAACAGCCGCCCGAGCGCGCGCGCGGGCCGCACGAAGAGAAAGTCGTAGACCTCGTCGAAATACCACTTGTTCAGGAGGAACAGATAGAGCGGGCGCTGCTGGCGCGCCAGCCGACCGGGGATCGAGGGGTCGCGAATATAGAACACCCAGGCCAGCACCAGGCCGGTCAGCATGGCGACGAAGGGCGAGACCTTGACCCAGTTCGGCACCATATGCGCCGCCGCGATGATCGTGTTGGGCGCATGGCCGTAATATTCGACCTTGGCCGGATCGACGCGGGCATCGACCAGCGCCTGCTCCTCGGCCCCGTAGGGCAGCATCAGCAGTGCGCCCTTCGGGGCGACGGCGACGGCATGGGTCTCGACGGTTTCGGCTGTATCGACCGCTTCGGCGGCATCCAGCGTGGCTGCGGCCTCTGCGCCAGCCTCCGGGCCAGCCTCGGCAGCGGAGTGGTCCTCGCCGCGATCATCGTCATGATGGACGGCGATCTGCTCCATGCCGAACCAGTCGCGCACCGCCACCTCGTCGCCGAAGAACACCTTGTACCAGATCATGCCCGAGAACAGCGCGCCAAGCGCCAGCACCAACAGCGGCACCAGCATGACGGCCGGGCTTTCATGCGGCTCGTGGTGATGGTGCCCGCCATGACCATGCGCGTCGTGACCGTGAGCATCGTGCCCATGATCCGAATGGCCATGCGCGCCGTGACCATGGGCATGGCCGTCATGGCCATCATCCTTCAGATGCGCCCGGTTCTCGCCGTAGAAGGTCAGGAACATCAGCCGCCAGGAATAGAACGAGGTCATCCCCGCCGCGATCACCAGCATCCAGAAGGCATAGCCCGATCCGATCCAGGCGCTCTCGATCACCGCATCCTTCGAAAGGAAGCCCGCGAAACCGTAATAGGTCAGCGGAATGCCGACGCCGGTGATCGCAAGCGTGCCGATCATCATCGCCCAGAAGGTGATCGGGATCTTCTTGCGAAGACCGCCATACCAGCGCATGTCCTGCTCGTGATGGGTGGCATGGATGACCGAGCCCGCGCCCAGGAACAGCATCGCCTTGAAGAAGGCATGGGTGAACAGGTGGAACATCGCCACCGGATAGGCCCCCACGCCCGCCGCCACGAACATGTAGCCCAGTTGGGAACAGGTGGAATAGGCGATCACCCGCTTGATGTCGTTCTGCACCAGACCGACGGTGGCGGCGAAGAAGGCGGTGGTCGCGCCAAGGAAGGTGATGAAGGCCGTCGCCTGCGGCGCGTATTCATAGACCGGCGACATGCGGCAGACCAGGAACACCCCCGCCGTCACCATGGTCGCGGCGTGGATCAGGGCCGAGACCGGGGTCGGCCCCTCCATCGCGTCGGGCAGCCAGGTGTGCAGGAAAAGCTGCGCCGATTTCCCCATCGCGCCGACGAACAGCAGGAAGGCGATCAGGTTCGCGGCATTCCAGTCGGCCCAGAGGAACCGCAGCGTCGTCTCGGCCAGCTCCGGCGCCTTGGCGAAGATCACGTCGAACTGGACGCTGTCGGTCAGCAGGTAAAGCCCGGCGATGCCCAGAAGGAAGCCGAAATCCCCCACCCGGTTGACGATGAAGGCCTTCATCGCCGCCGCCCCCGCCGATTGCTTGCGGTAGTAGAAGCCGATCAGCAGGTAGGAGGCGACGCCCACCCCCTCCCATCCGAAGAACATCTGGATCAGGTTGTCGGCGGTGACCAGCGTCAGCATGGTGAAGGTGAAGAACGACAGATAGGCGAAGAAGCGCGCCCGGTAGGGCTCGCCTTCCTTCCAGTTGTCGTCATGCGCCATGTAGCCGAAGGAATAGAGGTGGACGAGCGCCGAGACCGAATTCACCACGACCAGCATGATCGCCGTCATCCGGTCCAGCCGGATCGCCCATTCGGTGGTCAGCGTGCCGGACTGGATCCAGTCCATGAGCAGGATCCGGTCCGAGGGGAAATCCCCGCCCAGAAAGATCACCCAGGACAGCGCGGCGGCCAGAAACACCAGCGCGGTGGTCAGGATCTGCGCCGGTTTCTCGCCGATGATCTTCCAGCCGAAGCCGCAGAGGATGGCGCCCACCAGCGGGGCGAAGAAGATGATTGTCGCCATGACCTCAGCCCTTCATCACGTTCACGTCTTCCACGTCGATCGTTCCGCGGTTGCGGAAGAAGACGACGAGGATGGCCAGCCCGATCGCGGCCTCGGCGGCGGCGACCGTCAGCACGAAGAGCGTGAAGACCTGGCCGGTCAGATCGCCCGAATGGGTCGAGAAGGCGACAAGGTTCAGGTTCACCGCCAGAAGCATCAGCTCGATCGACATCAGGATGACGATCACGTTCTTGCGGTTCAGGAAGATCCCGAAAATGCCGATGACGAAAAGACACGCCGCCACCGTGATATAGTGTTCAATTCCAACCATCTTCTGTCCCTCGGGGCCTCTCGTGCCCTCTCGCGTGACCGGCCGGGCCCCGCAGGGCCCGCCTTCATCCTTCTTCCCCCGCCCGGCAAGGCGGGGGCGCCTGCGGGGGCGTTACAGCCCCTGCCCCGGCTTCACATCCTTCATCTCCAGCGTCTTGGCCGGATCGCGCCACATCTGCTGCAGGACGTTCTGGCGCTTGATCCCCTCGCGGTGGCGCAGGGTCAGCAGGATCGCCCCGATCATCGCGACCAGCAGCACCAGCCCCGAGGCCTGGAAGAGATAGATATACTTGTCGTAGATCAGCAGGCCGAGCGCGCGGACATTCTCCATCCCCTCGGGCGCGGGCGAGGCATGCAGGCTCTCGGCCTGCGGCGCCGTGGTCCAGGCGCCAAGCCCCAGCGTGATCTGCATCACCAGCACCAGCCCGATCAGCAGGCCAAGCGGCATCGCGCGGGCCATCTCGCCCTTCAGCGCGGCGAAATCGACGTCCAGCATCATGATCACGAACAGGAACAGCACCGCGACGGCGCCGATATAGACCACCATCAGCAACATGGCGATGAATTCGGCCCCCATAAGCACCATCAGCCCCGCCGCCGACAGGAAGGCCAGGATCAGCCAGAGCACCGAATGCACCGGATTGCGGCTGAGCGTGACCATCAGCGCGGCCAGGATCAGCACGACGGCGAATGCGTAGAAAGCCAGAGCGGCAAGGGTCATGGCGTTGCGTCCTTCCTTTCGTCGAAGACGGACTGGGCAAGCTCCAGCGCCTGTCTCATGGCGGGCAGGCCGCCGAACATGCTCATCTGCCAGATCACCTCGGCGATCTCGCGCTCGGTGGCGCCGGCCTCAAGCGCGTGGCGCACGGTCAGCTTCACCTGCGGCTCGGCCTGGGCGCCCAGCACGGTCAGCCCGGCCAGCGTCACCAGAAGCCGGGTCTTGGCGTCCAGCCCCTCGCGGTTGAAGGTGCGGCCGAACCACATCTCCATCAGATCCGCGGGCATGGTCGGGAACATCTTGTCCAGACCGGCGGCCCGGAACCCCTCGACCCCCGGATTGAAGGCGCGCAGCATCTCCTGCCCGCTTTCCATCATCTGCGCCAGCATCTTGGTGTAGGCCTCGTTCATGCCGCCCCCGCTTTCCGCCGTGCCATGCCCGAACGCAGCCCGGCCCGGGCCGCGAAAGCGCCCGCCGGGGTCAGGGTCGTTGCTGTTGGGTCCTTGCGCATGGCTGGGATGATGCTCCTGACTGGATCAGCGATAGGGCGCGTCGAGTTCGAGATTGCGGGCGATCTGGGCCTCCCACCGGGCGCCGTTCTCAAGGAGCTTCTCCTTGGTGTAGAACAGCTCCTCCCGGGTTTCGGTCGAGAATTCGAAATTCGGCCCCTCGACGATGGCATCGACCGGGCAGGCCTCCTGGCAGAAGCCGCAATAGATGCATTTCGTCATGTCGATGTCGTAGCGCGTGGTGCGGCGCGAGCCGTCCTCGCGCGGTTCGGCGTCGATGGTGATGGCCTGGGCGGGGCAGATCGCCTCGCACAGCTTGCAGGCGATGCAACGCTCCTCGCCGTTGGGATAGCGGCGCAGCGCATGTTCGCCCCGGAAGCGCGGGCTGAGTTCGCCTTTCTCATGCGGATAATTCAGCGTGGGCTTGGGCTTGAAGAAATAGCGCATGCCCAGGGCGAAGCCCTTGATGAAATCCATCAGCAGGAAGTAGCGCGTGGCGCGGGTCCAGTCGATATTGGCCATGTCTCTCTCAGCCTCCCACGGTCCAGCGCGCCCAGAAGGTGCCCAGGACCTCGAATTTCGCAAGGAACGCCACCAGGACCACCCAGGCCAGCGACAGCGGCAGGAACACCTTCCAGCCGATCCGCATCAGCTGGTCGTAGCGGTAGCGCGGCACGATGGCCTTCACCATGGCGAACATGAAGAACCACAGCCACATCTTGGCGACCATCCACCACCAGCCGTCCGGGATTCCGGGAATGGGCGACAGCCAGCCGCCGAAGAACAGCAGGCTGATCAGCGCGCACATCAGGAAGATGGCGATATATTCGCCCGCCATGAACAGCAGATAGGGGGTGGAGCCGTATTCGACCATGAATCCCGCGACCAGTTCGGATTCCGCCTCGGGCAGGTCGAAGGGCGGGCGGTTGGTCTCGGCCAGGGCCGAGATGAAGAACATCACCAACACCGGCAGATGCGGCAGCCAATACCAGTTCAGAAAGCCCAGCGAGCCCGATTGCGCATTCACGATCGCCGAAAGGTTCATCGAGCCGGTCGAGATCACCACCCCGATGATGATCAGCCCCAGCGAGACCTCATAGGAGATCATCTGCGCCGCCGAGCGCAACGAGCCGAGGAAGGCGTATTTCGAGTTCGAAGCCCAGCCCCCCATGATCACGCCGTAGACCTCAAGCGAGGAGACCGCGAAGACGAAGAGGATCGCCACGTTGATGTCGGCCAGCACCCATCCCGCGTCGAAGGGGATGACGGCGAAGGCCAGCAGCGCCAGCACGAAGGACAGCAGCGGCGCCAGGAAGAAGACCGGCCGGTCCACGCCCGCGGGCACGACGATTTCCTTCAGCACATATTTCAGCGCATCGGCGAAGGTTTGCAGGATACCCCAGGGCCCGACCACGTTCGGCCCGCGCCGCATCTGCACCGCCGCCCAGATCTTGCGGTCGCCGTAGACCATGAAGATCAGCGAGACCATGACGAAACCCGTCACCGCAAGGCTTTGCAAAAGCAGAAGAACCGCCGTCCCGAGGCCTGTGCTGAAAAACCCGTCCATCTTTCCCTCGTCCCCTTCAGACCGTCGGAATGCGCAATGCGCCGCAATCGCGCACCGTGACTTCGGCATCTATGGTGCGAAGCCCCTCGGGCAGCGCGGCCGAGATCAGATAGACCGCGTCGCCCCGCCAGGTCTCGCCCGCACGGGCCACCTGCGTCCTTACATGGCGCGCGAACCCGGCCCCCCGGATCAGCGCATATTGCGCGGCGGCGCAGCGGCCATAGGCCTCGACATCCGCCTCGGACCGCGCGCCTTTCATGGCGACGCGGAAACTGACCATATCCCCGTCCAGCAGAACCGTCTGGATCCCCAGATACTCCGCCCGCTCGGGGGCTGTTGTCACCTGCGGCCCCGGCGCGCAAGCCCCCAGGGCCGCCGGGGCGACCAGGAAGAAGACGGGGATCAGCAGGCGGTGCATCGTGATCACTCCGCCGCCAGGGGCTGCGCCGCGCGCGCCTTCTGCATCGCCGAAAGCTCGGCCATAACGCTGGAGGCGCGGGCGATCGGATTGGTCAGGTAGAAATCCCCGATCGCGTTGCGGAAGCTGGCGCTGGCGGGCAGGCGCAGATCGAGCGGTTGCCATTCGTTCTCGGCCACCTCGCCGATCCGGCCCAGATGCGGATGCGCCGCGACCAGATGGGCGCGCAGGCCCGCCAGGCTGTCCCAGGGCAGTTTCGCGCCCAGTTCGGCCGAAAGCGCGCGCAGGATCGCCCAGTTCTCCTTGGCCTCGCCCGGGGCGAAGCCCGCGCGGAAGGCCAGTTGCGGGCGGCCCTCGGTATTGACGAAAAGGCCGTTCTCCTCGGTCCAGGCGGCGCCGGGCAGGATGATGTCGGCGCGATTGGCGCCGCGGTCGCCGTGGCTGCCCTGGTAGATCACGAAGGGCCCGCCCTCACGCGCGATCTCGATCTCGTCGGCGCCCAGGTTGAAGATCACCTCCGCCCCTTCGGTCGCCGCCGCAAGTCCGCCCTCGGTCACCGCGCCCACGTCCAGCGCGCCCACCCGGGCGGCGGCGGTGTGCAGCACCAGAAGCTTGCAATTCCCCAGTTCCGCCACCTTCATGGCATGGCTCAGCACCGCCTCGCCATCGGCCTCGTTGACAGCCCCCTGCCCGACGATCACCAGGCCCGGCAATTCGGTGCCTTGCGAGATCTCGGGATCGCCCAGCAGCGCCACCAGCGCCGCGCGGTCGGTGCCGAGGTGGTGATACTCATAGGTCAGATCGACCGGCTGGCCGATCATCGCGATGCTGGCGCCGTTCAGCCAGGCCTTGCGGATGCGGGCGTTCAGCACCGGCGCCTCGACCCGCGGATCGCTGCCGATCAGCAGGATGCGCCGGGCGCTGTCGATATCCTCGATCTTCGCGGTGCCGACATAGGCGGAGCGGTTGCCCACCGGCAGCCGCGCGCCGTCGGTGCGGGATTCGACCTTGCCGCCCAGCCCCTCGACCAGAAGTTTCAGGCTGTAGGCGGCCTCGACCGGGACCAGATCGCCGATCAGCCCCGCCACTTTCGCGCCCTTCAGCGCGCCCGCCGCCTTTTCCAGCGCCTCGGGCCAGGTCGCCTTGCGCAGCCGGCCGTTCTCGCGGACATAGGGCACGTCGAGGCGCTGGCGCCGCAGCCCGTCCCAGATGAACCGGGTCTTGTCCGAGATCCATTCCTCGTTCACGCCGTCGTTGTTGCGGGGCAGGATCCGCATCACCTCGCGGCCCTTGGTGTCGATCCGGGTGTTGGAGCCGAGCGCATCCATAACGTCGATCGATTCGGTCTTGGTCAGTTCCCAGGGCCGGGCGGTGAAGGCATAGGGTTTCGAGGTCAGCGCGCCGACCGGGCAAAGGTCGATGATATTGCCCTGAAGGTTCGAATCCAGCGTCATGTTCAGGTAAGAGGTGATCTCGCTGTCCTCGCCGCGCCCGGTCTGGCCCATCTGGGTGATGCCCGCGACCTCGGTGGTGAAGCGCACGCAGCGGGTGCAGGAGATGCAGCGCGTCATCGCGGTCTTGACCAGCGGGCCGAGGTTCAGATCCTCGGAGGCGCGCTTGGGCTCGCGGTAGCGCGAGAAGTCCACGCCATAAGCCATGGCCTGGTCCTGAAGGTCGCATTCGCCGCCCTGGTCGCAGATCGGGCAATCCAGCGGATGGTTGATCAGCAGGAATTCCATCACCCCTTCGCGGGCCTTCTTGACCATGGGGGATCTGGTCTTGACGACCGGCGCCTGCCCCTCGGGGCCCGGGCGCAGGTCCCGCACCTGCATCGCGCAAGAGGCGGCGGGCTTGGGCGGGCCGCCCACGACCTCGACCAGGCACATCCGGCAGTTCCCGGCGATCGACAGGCGTTCGTGATAGCAGAAGCGGGGAATTTCGATCCCTGCGGCCTCGGCCGCCTGGATGATCGTCATCGCGCCATCGACCTCAAGCTCGATCCCGTCGATGTTGATTTTCTTCAGATTCGACATCCGCCTACTCCGCCGCGATCCGGCCGCAGCCATGGGTCTTCCATGCCTGCGCCTCATTCCGATACGACCAGCCGAAGGCAAGGTCGCTGTCACCATGGTCCCGGCGGTGCCGCCACCGCCCCTTCCTTTCGGCCAGATCCGGCGCCTCGGCCAGATCCGGGCGGCGGACCGTCTTCCAGACAAAAGCCTCAAGACTGGCGATATCGCGCCAGACCGACAGCGTCGAGGCCATGCGCGGATCGCCCGCACAGGGGCCGTCCGGGTCGGCCTGAAGGGCCTCCATCGCATCGTCATCCATCCGCCAGAAGCAACCTTCCGCGCCGAAACCTTCCGCGCGGGCGGCCAGCCCGTTCACCAGATCGGGCCCGGCGACGAAATCCGCCATCTCGGGCGCGTCCCAGTCATGGCCCAGCAGGCCGAAGCTGAACTCGGCCAGATCAACCGAGGGAGGATGCGATGCGGCCGTCATCCCCGGTCCCTCAGCAGATAGCCGATCAGGCTTTGCCGCGCGATCTCGGCCCGCCCGATGCCGCAATAGGCGTCCGGCTTGCCCGGCTCGGCGCCGCGCGCCTTCAGCCAGGCCGCCGCCTCGGCCTTGCCGCGCGCCTTTTCGCTGCGGCTTTCGACGAAAGCCTTCACCTCGGCCGCTGTATAGCCCTTCTTCAGCGCGTAATCGCGCAGCTTCATCAATTCGTTCAGCGCCCGCATCCTGCGGGCCTGGATCGCCGGGCAGTTGTCGACGATCTGATCGGCGATGAAGCCCTGCAACAGCACGTTGTTGATGTGCTTTTCCTGGTTGATCGGCTCCAGCGCCAGCGCCGGGGCGGCGATGCCGAAGGACAGGGCGAGGCTCAGGCACAGGGCGGGGGCCCGGAAAAGCGTCTTGAAACGGGTCATGGCGGATACTCCACAGGCTGCTCCGCCCGCGCGGAAAGGCTTGCAGCGGGGGCGCATCCCCCGTTCCGCCGGGCCGTGGCACCTTGCCAGAGCGCGCCCAGCCCCAAAACGCACGCCTTCGTGCATTTCATGTGATCCGCCAGGGCTGTAACATCTCGTGAGGCTCATGCGCAGCCCCCCGGAAAGACCCAGACCCCGCCGCCGTCGTGATGGCCGATCGCGGTCCCGTTGAAGCGCCCGCCCGCCTCAAGGCAGGTCGCACGGGCGCCGCGCTTGGCCGAAAGCCCCTGATCGGGGCCAAGACCGGCCAAGGCGGTCACGCGGATTTCCGAGCCCTCGACCGGGCGCGCGCCGTGGCGGGTCAACTCCGCCCCCGCCGAGCCGGGCCGCAGGGTGCCCCGGAAGGCCTCACCATCGACCGAGACCTGATATTCCCCCGGCGCCGCCCGCGAAACAATGGGCCCCGCAGCCCCGCCCGCCACGCAGCCCGACAGCAGAACAGCCGCAGCCACTGCCGGAAGGCAGCGGGCGGGGGCCGTTTCACCGATGGGCTGCATGCGGGCCATGATCACTCCGCCGCCAGCGCGGCCGAGATCCGGCCGGTCTTCTGCGCCTTGATCCGGTCCTCGATCTCATTGCGGAAATTGCGGATCAGGCCCTGGATCGGCCAGGCCGCCGCGTCGCCAAGCGCGCAGATCGTATGGCCCTCGACCTGTTTGGTGACCGAGAACAGCATGTCGATCTCTTCAAGCTCGGCCTCGCCGGTGACCAGCCGCTCCATCACCCGCATCATCCAGCCGGTGCCCTCGCGGCAGGGCGTGCACTGGCCGCAGGATTCGTGCTTGAAGAACTTGGACAACCGCCAGATCGCCTTCACCACATCGGTCGACTGGTCCATGACGATCATGCAGGCGGTGCCGAAGCTGGATTTCTTCTCGCGCATGCCGTCGTAATCCATGATGGCATCCTCGCACATCTCGGCCGTCAGGATCGGGCAGGAGGCGCCGCCGGGGATCACCGCCTTGAGGTTTTTCCACCCCCCGCGCACCCCACCGCCATGGCGCTCGATCAGCTCCTTCATGCTGATCGACATGCTTTCCTCGATCACGCAGGGCGTGTTCACATGGCCCGACATGGCGAACAGCTTGACGCCGGTGTTGTTGGGCCGCCCGAAGGACGAATACCATTCCGCGCCGCGCCGCAGGATCGAGGGGGCGACCGCGATGCTCTCGACGTTGTTCACCGTGGTCGGGCAGCCGTAAAGGCCCGAGCCCGCCGGGAAAGGCGGCTTCATCCGCGGCATGCCCTTCTTGCCCTCAAGGCTTTCCAGCAGCGCGGTTTCCTCGCCGCAGATATAGGCGCCCGCGCCGTGATGCAGGAAGACGTCGAAATCATAGCCGGTCTTGCAGGCGTTGCGGCCGATCAGCCCGGCCTCGTAAGCCTCGTTGATGGCGGCCTGAAGCGCCTCTTTCTCGCGGATGTATTCGCCCCGGATGTAGATATAGGCGGCGACCGCGTTCATCGCGAAACCGGCCAGCAGCGCGCCCTCGACCAGCGTATGCGGGTCGTGGCGCATGATCTCGCGGTCCTTGCAGGTCGCGGGTTCGGATTCGTCGGCGTTGATCACCAGATAGGCCGGGCGCCCGTCCGAGGCCTTGGGCATGAAGGACCATTTCATGCCCGTGGGAAAGCCCGCCCCGCCCCGGCCGCGCAGGCCGGATTTCTTCATTTCGTCGATGATCCAGTCACGGCCCTTGAACATGATCTGCGCCGTGCCGTCCCAATGGCCACGCGCCATCGCGCCCTTCAAGGAGCGGTCGTGCATCCCGTAGATGTTGGTGAAGATGCGGTCCTTGTCCTGCAACATCCCTGTCACTCCTTACCCCCGGCGCGCGCGCCAGATCTGCCATGTCACCGCCAGCGCCCAGATGAACGCCGCCAGCGCCGCAAGGTCGAAGAGGAAGACATAACGGACATCCAGCCCGATCCGTCCCCCCAGCCATTGCGCGACCATCCACAGGACCATGGTCCCGGCGATCACCAGCGCCACCAGGCGCGCCTTCGCGCCCGTTCCGTCGCCAGCCCCGCCGTTGCGGTCACCTTCGCGCATCAGCCCCTGTGCCCCGTGCCTTGGCCCTTTTTCGCCCGTCCCCGCGCCCCGGAAGCGCCCCGCATTCCGCGAGAGGGCATTCCGGGAGAGGGTCTCACTTCGCATCCTCGCCGCGGCCGACCTTTTCGGCCTCCTCGACCGAGCCGCCCGCCGCCAGAACCTTCGCCTGCGCCACCCAGCGGTCGCGCGTCACCCGGCCCTTGAAGCCTTCCAGATTGTCGTCGACCCAGGCCACCTCGGCCTCGGTCCATTCGGCGATCTGGTCGAAATGGTAGAAGCCGAGCTGGTGGCAAAGCTCTTCCAGCTTCGGCCCGATGCCCAGGATCAGCTTGAGGTCGTCCGGCCCGCCCTCGCGCGCGGCCTCAAGCGATTGCGGCTTCACGCCAAGCACCTCGGGCGCGGGCTCGAACTCGGGCTTGCCCTTGGCCAGCGCGCCGCCGGCCGCCTCGGGCAGGCCCTTGGCGGCCACGGCGGCCACGGCGGGCGGCGCCTCCTGCGGTGCGCTGACCGCGCCGGGCGCGCCGGGCAGTTGCGAGACCGCCTTGCCGCCGTCCCCGAGCCAGGGCGTCTCCAGCGGAACCTCGGTGCCGTCGATGCGCTTCACCGTCTCGCCGATGTCGACCGCGCGCTGGACCGAGCCGTTATAGGTCGCGCCGGTGCCCCTGTAATCGGCCAGCGAGGTCAGATTGCCCAGGGGTTCCGAGGAATAGCGCCCGTTCTGCGGCCCGGGCACCGGAACCTCGCCCGCCGAGAAGCGCGCGATCAGCCCGCGCAGCACCTCGGGCGTCAGATCCTCATAGTAATCCTTGCCGATCTGGGCCATCGGCGCATTGGCGCAGGCGCCCATGCATTCGACCTCTTCCCAAGAGAACTTGCCGTCCGCCGAGACGGTATGCGGCGTGGGCGCGATCAGCTCCTTGCAGACCGCGATCAGGTCCTCGGCGCCGCAGATCATGCAGGACGTGGTGCCGCAGATCTGGATATTCGCCACCGAACCAACGGGTTGAAGCTGGAACATGAAGTAGAAGGTCGCAACCTCAAGCACCCGGATATAGGCCATGCCCAACAGGCCCGCGACATATTCGATCGCGGGACGGCTCAGCCAGCCCTCCTGTTCCTGGGCGCGCCACAACAGCGGGATCACCGCCGAGGCCTGGCGCCCCTCGGGGTATTTCGAGATCTGCCCCTTCGCCCATTCCAGATTGGCGGCGGTGAAGGCGAAACTCTCGGGCTGGTCTTTGTATAGGCGGCGAAGCATTCAAAGCCCCGTGGCTGAGGAAGAAAGAACCCGGAAGCCGGGAGGGCGGACGCAGGCGCTCATCGGTCCACCTCGCCGAACACGATGTCCATGGTGGCGATCAGCGCCGTCACATCGGCGAGCTGATGACCCTTGGCCATGAAATCCATCGCCTGCAGATGGGCGAAGCCCGGGGCGCGGATCTTGGCGCGGTAGGGCTTGTTGGTGCCGTCGGAGACCAGATAGACGCCGAATTCGCCCTTGGGCGCCTCGACGCAGGCATAGACCTCGCCCGCAGGAACGTGGAAGCCTTCGGTGTAGAGCTTGAAGTGATGGATCAAGGCCTCCATCGAGGTCTTCATCTCCGCCCGCTTGGGCGGCGTCAGCTTGCCGCGCGCCAGAACGTCGGTCTGGGCGGCGGGCTCGCGCAGCTTCGCCACGGCCTGGCGGATGATCTTGACCGATTCCCGCATCTCGGCCATGCGGATCAGGTAACGGTCGTAGCAATCGCCGTTCTTGCCGACCGCCACGTCGAAATCGAATTCGTCGTAGCATTCATAGGGTTGCGCGCGCCGCAGATCCCAGGCCATGCCCGATCCGCGCACCATCGGCCCGGAAAAGCCCCAGTCCAGCGCATCCTGCGGCGTGATCACGCCGATATCGACCGTCCGCTGCTTGAAGATGCGGTTTTCGGTGATCAGCGTGTCCAGATCGTCGATGCGGGGGATGAAGCTGTCGCACCAGGCCTCGATATCGTCG
Source organism: Pseudogemmobacter sonorensis (assembly GCF_042762395.1). Taxonomy (NCBI): domain Bacteria; kingdom Pseudomonadati; phylum Pseudomonadota; class Alphaproteobacteria; order Rhodobacterales; family Paracoccaceae; genus Pseudogemmobacter; species Pseudogemmobacter sonorensis. The sequence continues at coordinate 51,259 of NZ_JBEFZE010000013.1, read as the reverse complement.
ATCAGCTTGGGCGGAAGGTCCTGGTGCACGCCGCCGGGACGGAAATAGGCGGAATGGAGCCGCGCCCCACAGGCGCGCTCGTAGAACAGCATCAGCTCTTCGCGCGCGATGAAGCCCCACAGCGGCGGCGTCAGCGCACCGACGTCCATCGCCCCGGTGGTGACGTTCATCAGGTGGTTCAGGATGCGGCCGATTTCCGAATAAAGCACCCGGATCAGGCTGGCGCGGCGCGGAACGACCGTGCCGGTCAGCTTTTCGATGGCCAGGCACCAGGCATGTTCCTGGTTCATCGGCGCGACGTAATCCAGCCGGTCGAAATAGGGCAGGTTCTGAAGGAAGGTCCGGCTTTCCATCAGCTTTTCGGTGCCGCGATGCAGAAGGCCGATATGGGGGTCGGCGCGCTCGACGATCTCGCCGTCGAGTTCGAGCACGAGACGCAGCACGCCATGCGCGGCCGGGTGCTGCGGGCCGAAGTTGATGTTGAAGTTGCGGATGCGCTGTTCCGAGGTCTCGATATCCATCGAGCCGTCGTCATAGAAGTTGCGGCGCATGTCACCCGCCGGAACGCCGCCTGCGTTGGAACCGTCCATCACTTGGCCTCCGCTTTCTGGTCGCCCGGCAGGATGTATTCGGCACCTTCCCAGGGGCTCATGAAATCGAACTGGCGGTATTCCTGCACCAGCTTCACCGGCTCGTAGACCACGCGCTTCTGTTCCTCGTCGTAGCGGACCTCGACATAGCCCGTGGTGGGGAAGTCCTTGCGCAGGGGATGGCCGCGGAAACCGTAATCCGTCAGGATGCGGCGCAGGTCCTTGTGGCCCGAGAAGATGATCCCGAACATGTCGAAGGTCTCGCGCTCATACCAGTCGGCGCCGGGGAAAAGCCCGGTGGCCGAGGGCACCATCTCATCCTCGGCCACCGCCAGCTTGACCCGGATGCGGCGGTTGGTGAACATCGAGAGCAGATGCCAGACCACGTCGAACCGCGCCACCCGCTCGGGGTGGTCGACCGCCGTCACGTCGATCAGCGTCGAAAAGCGCAGGGCCGGGTCGCCGCGCAGATGGGCCAGAAGCGGCAGAAGATGCGCTGCCTCGGTCTCGATCGTCAGCTCGCCATAAGCGATCCTGACCGAGGCCACCGCCCCGGGCAGCGCCTCCGAGACCTGATCGGCCAGCGCGCGCAGGGGATCGACCTCGGGGACCGCGTCGGGTTCGGGGGCAGGGCCGGAGGGGGCGTCGGACATGGGGCTCACCTCACCAAGGTTCCGGTGCGGCGGATTTTCCGCTGCAACTGCAAAAGGCCGTAGAGCAGCGCCTCGGCCGTGGGCGGGCAGCCCGGCACGTAGACATCCACCGGCACCACCCGGTCGCAGCCCCGCACCACCGAATAGCTGTAATGGTAATAGCCGCCGCCATTGGCGCAGGAACCCATCGAGACGACATAGCGCGGCTCGGGCATCTGGTCGTAGACCTTGCGCAGCGCCGGGGCCATCTTGTTCGTGAGCGTGCCCGCGACGATCATCAGGTCGGACTGGCGCGGCGAGGCGCGCGGCGCCATGCCGAAGCGTTCCACATCGTAATGCGGCATCGACATCTGGATCATCTCGACCGCGCAGCAGGCCAGGCCGAAGGTCATCCAGTGCAGGGACCCGATGCGGGCCCAGTTGATCACATCCTCGGTCGAGGTCAGCAGGAAGCCCTTGTCCTGAAGGTCACGCGAAAAGGCCGCGACATCGGCGTCCTTGTCCGCGCCCGCGGTGTTCAGACCCGGCATCACTCCCATTCCAGCGCCCCCTTCTTCCATTCATAGCAGAAACCGATGGTCAGCACCGCAAGGAAAACCATCATCGACCAGAAGGCGGTCATCGAGATTTCGCCGAAGGCCACCGCCCAGGGGAAAAGGAACGCCACTTCAAGGTCGAAGATGATGAACAGGATCGACACCAGGTAGAAGCGCACGTCGAATTTCATCCGCGCGTCGTCGAAGGCGTTGAACCCGCATTCATAGGCCGAGACCTTTTCGGGGTCCGGGTTGCGCACGGCGAGGATCGCCGCCGAGGCCATGAGGACGATCCCCAGACCGACCGCAAGCGCAAGCAGAATGAGAACGGGCAGATAATCCCGGAGAAGCGCGTCCACGAGATGCTCCTTAAGCTGGCGACAGCGAGCCTGCGGGCCCGTTTTCGGCCCGCGCACACTCATGCCCTGCTTTACCCCCGCCCCCCGGCGGGGTCAACCGAGCGGGGGCGGAAAAGAGCATCGCGAAGCGGGCGCAACCTGCTTTTGCATACAACGGTATGCAGGTTTTCACCGGGCAGGCCCGGCGCGACGCTGAATCGATTCTCCGAAGGCGGCCCGGCGAAGAAGAATCAGCCAGAAGCCGATAGAAACACTCGGGAATAATGACGCCGCGGCGCGGCGATTGCAAGGATGTGCGAGGGGGACGAAACGCCCTCGGCATCGTCGCCGCAGCGCGGTGTCGCAGGGGGGGGACGGGAGGGCAAACCGGGCCGCGTGCCTGACGCCGGGGAAGGCGCGTCCGGGCGGCGGCGGCCCCGGCCCGAAGGGGCCCGCGCGGCCCGCCTTCAGCCGCACCAGCCCATCCGCGCGCCGCCGTCGTAAGGCCGCCCGTGGCCAAGCGCGATCAGGCTTTCCGATGCGTCCCGACCGTCGAGCCAGAGCCGCACCAGCACCCGCCCGTAGCGGTCGCGGCCCCGGGCCTCGACACGGATCTCGGCCGCCGCCGCGATCAGCCCGATCAGGGCGCTGCGGGCGGCATGGGCGGCACGGATCTCCTCGGCGCATTCGCCCGCCATCTCGGGCGTGTCGATGCCGATCAGCCGGGCGCGGCGCTCCGCCCGCCCCCGCCCTGCCCCTTCCGACGCCGCGCAGACCAGTTCCATCGTGTCGCCATCATGGACATAGCCGGGCCGACAGCCCCCCGCCGCCTCGCCCGCCTCCGTCGGCACAGGCACAGGCACAGGCACAGGCGCCAGCCGCCCCGCCAGCCCGACCAGGCCAAGCAATGTCGCCGCGCAAAGCGCGATCAGCGTCGGGTCGAGGCGCAAGTCACTGCACCCGGGGCGCCTGGACCGGCGCGACATGTTCGGCCTGGCCGATCCGCAGCGCCTCGTCGCGGATGATCCGCGCGATCAGATCGGCATCGGCTTCGGAAAAGCTCAGCGGCAGCCGCATGTCGACCAGCCCGGCCAGAATGCGGTCGGTACGGGGGCAGGACTGCCCGCCCGCATAGCGCCAGTGCTGGTAGCGCGAGGTGAAGGCCACCGGCGCCTCGGCCCCGAACCATTTCAGCTCCACCCCCCGCGCGGCGCAGGCGGCCAGAAACGCGGTCACGCGGACAGGCTCCCACTCCGGCAGCAGGAACTGGAACGAGGACGGCACGAAGCCCTCGGCCCCGGGCCGCGCGACCAGCCGCAGCCCGGGCACATGGCGCAGCCCCGCCTCCAGCCGGTCGTGCAGCGCCCGCCAGCGCAGGCGGCGCCCGGGCAGAAGCGGGATCTGCGGGCGCAGCACCGCCGCGCGCAGATTGTCCATCCGGCCCGAGACATTGGGAATGTCCAGCCGCAGGCCCTCGAACACCTCGGGCCCGGGCGCGGCGGGATGGGCGCCGTAAAGCATGTAGCTGCCCGAAAGCAGCACCATCCGCGCCGCGAGACCGGCATCGTCGGTGACGATCAGCCCGCCCTCGCCCGAATTCATGTGCTTGTAGGTCTGGGTCGAATAGCAGCCGATCGCGCCATGCCGCCCCGAGGGCACCCCGTCCCAATCCGCCCCCATGGTATGGGCGCAATCCTCGATCACCGTCAGGCCAAGCGCGCGGCACAGATCCATCAGCCGCCCCATGTCGCAGACATGGCCGCGCATATGCGACAGCAGCAGAAGCCGCGCCCCGGTTTCGCGCGCCTTCGCCTCAAGGTCCTGGAAATCCAGGGTCAGATCCCCGGTGATCTCGACGAAGACCGCCCGCCCGCCCGCCGCCGCGATGGCCCCCGGCACCGGGGCCAGGGTGAAGGCGTTGGTCAGCACCGGCTCTGCCGCAGCGACGCCGCAGGCGCGCAGCGCGCAGCCGAGCGCATAGCCGCCCGAGGCCACGGCGAGGCAGTAGCGCGCGCCGGTGAAGGCGGCGAATTCCTCCTCAAGCAGCGCGGCCTCGGCGGTCTCGCCCGGGATCGTGTTGTAGCGGTGCAACCGCCCGTGGCCCATCACAGCAAGCGCCGCCGCGACCGAGGCCTCGGGCAAGGGCTCTTGCTGGGTGAAACTGCCCGCGAACCGTTCCCTTGCGCGACGGGCGCCCCCTTCGGTGCCCGCAATGTCAGGATGTTCCATCATTTCCCCGATCCCCCGTCCCGGCGCGCCAGGCGCAGGTAAAGCAGCAGCGTCGCGCTCAGGCAGGCGCCCGCCAGCCAATAGGCCACGTCCGGCGAAGGCTGGCCCCGCGCCGTGTTCCAGAAAAAGTCGAAGGTCTGGCTGAAGGCCAGCGTCCCGGCCAGCATGGCCACGCTCATGATCGCGGAGATGCCGCCCTGAAGCTCGCCCTGCGCATCCTCGGGCACGCGGCGGGTCATCGCCGCGCTCAGCAGCGGATGGACGAAACCCTCGGGGCCGTGAACGACCATCAGCGCGAAGACCATGACCACGCCCCCCGCGAATCCATAGCCGAAGGCCGCCACGATGGCGCAGACCAGGCCGACCAGGATGGTGCGATGCTCGCCCAGGCGGCGCGTGAAGAGGCCGGTCAGCCCGCCCTGGAACCCCGCCATGACCAGGCCGAAGACGGTCAGGGTCAGGCCCACCATCCCCTCGGACCAGCCGAATTTCGCGATGCCCCAGAAGGTCCAGACCGCCTGGTAGACCGAGGACGAAAAGAAGAACAGCCCCAGCACCAGGCACATCGGCAAGACGCCGGGATAGCTGCGGAACACCCGGAAGGCGCCGAAGGGATTGGCGCGGCGCCATTCGAACGGGCGGCGCTTTTCGGGTGCGAGGGATTCGCGCAGCACGAACCAGCCATAGCCGAAGTTCAGAAGCGAGATCGCGGCGGCGGCCAGGAAGGGCACGCGGGGGCCAAACTCGCCCAGAAGCCCGCCGATCCCCGGCCCGATGACGAAGCCCAGCCCGAAGGCCGCCCCCATCAGCCCGAAGGCGCGGGCGCGCTCTTCAGGCGCCGTCACATCGGCGATATAGGCATTGGCGATGACCCAGCTCGCGCCGCAGACGCCGGTCAGGATCCGCCCGACGAACAGCCAGAACAGCGTCGGCGCCCAGGCAGAGATCAGGAAATCCACCCCCAGCCCGAAGATGGCGAGCAGCAGCAGGGGCCTCCGTCCGAAACGGTCGGACAGGTTCCCCGCCAGCGGCGCGCACAGGAAATGCGCCACGGAAAAGGCCGCGAACATCCAGCCCGCCATGGCCGCGGCCCGACCGATGTCAAGCCCCCCCACCTCGCGGATCAGCGCGGGCAGGACCGGGATGATCAGCCCATAACCCACCATGTCCAGAAAGACCGTGACCAGGACGAAGACCACCCCATGGCGCGAGGCTTTCGTCGTGGCGCCCCCCTGCGGGTCTGAGGGTCCCCGAGAGCCCGCCGCGGCGCTCGCTGCGGCGCCGGGCTCGGCGGGGAAGTCTGGACCGGCATCCGAAACTCGGGACATCGCGCACCTGGGGTTTGACCGCACTCGGGATTTGACCGGCCCTGGCCGGGACCGGCCGACAGGCAGTCGATCGCTTGCGGCGAAGCGCCGCGACATGAGACCGCGCGAGGCCATGGACCCGATGGACCGGAAATCCGATGCCCGGCGCGAAGGCGCGGACCCTAATCCCGCGCCCGGAGGCTGTCAAATGACGAGAGGATGACGATCCGGCGCCCCGGGCGGGGCAGGGAAAGGGTGCAAGGCGCCCGGCGGCGCCAGCCCGCCCGCCCCTCCTCGTGGCCATCTTGCGAAATCACCCCCGGATTCCGCCCGCCGCCGCCACAGCGCAGGCGCCGCTCTCCGGGTGCCGCGCGGGCGGCCCCTGCCCGGCTCCCGGGCGCGCGTCGGCCCAGGCCGAGCCTCTCTCCGACCGGCGCCGGTCTGCGTTCGCCGCCGCGCGGGTGAAGCGGCCCGCATTGCGCGCTTCGGATCAGGGGAGTTTCGGCGCATGGAGGGTTTGATGACGGGCTTTGTCACTGGAAGCAAACCCTGCGCGATGGCATGAAAGATGCAGCGAAACCGAAACATCCGGCGAAGGTCGGCCCTGCCCCGAAAGCCATCTCCGAAGCCATCTTGGGCCAGCCAGTTCCCGCGGTCGGCCGCTCTCTGGCGGACCGCGGGCTGGCAAGGCCCGGACCGATCCTTCTCCACCCGGGAGCGGCGCGCCGCCCCTCATCCCCGTCCGCAGCCCTGCGGCCCCTGAAAGGAACCCGCCATGCGCCTCTCGCTTCCCGCCCCCGCCGCAACCGCCCTTGCGCTTGCCCTTGCGCTTGGCCTCGGCCAGCCCGCCCGGGCCGATCTGGTGATCGACGGGCGCGCGGCACAGGCTTTGCATTGCTCGGCCCTGCTCTACATGGTCGCGGACGAGCTTTACCACGCGGGCTATCTGGGCCGCTCCGACTACAATGCGGCGCAGCAGGCGGCGGTCAGGATGCTGGCCTATGTGCCCGGCACCAACGACCAGAAGGCCCAGGCGATGCGCCAGCGGTTCGAGAAGCTGATGCGCTCGCGCAGCCTGCCGCAGCTTTTCGACGAATTCGACAAGACCGCGCCCTGGTGCCGGAAGACGTTTCTCTGAACCCTTCCCGCCGACCCTTTCCTCCCGTCGACTGCGGCCCCCATCCCCGGGGGCCGTTTTTTTCCCGGCCAGGGTCCGAAGGCGCCCTCAGCCCAGAAGGCGCGCGGCCAGATCCGGCAGATCCTCGTATCGGTCCAGAAGCGCATCGGGCTTCAGCCGCGCGATCCCCGCCCCCTCGGGCCCGAAGGCGACCAGCACCCCCGGCACGCCGACGGCGCGGGCGGTCAGAAGATCGGTCTCGGTATCGCCCAGAATCATCGAGCGCGCGACCACGCCCCCCGCCCGTTCCACCGCCAGAACATAGGGCGCGGGATCGGGCTTTCTGACCGGCAGCGTATCGGCACCCACCAGCGCGGCGAACAGCTCGCGCGCGCCAAGGGCACGCATCAGCGCCTCGGCCAGCCCCTCGGGCTTGTTGGTGCAGATCGCCACCGCATGGCCCCCGCGGCGCAGCGCCTCGACCGCCTCGACCGCGCCGGGATAAAGCCGCGTATGCACGGCGATCGCCCCGGCATAGGCCTCAAGCAGGCGCGGATACCACCCGTCGACCTCGGCCGCATCCCCGGCCCGGCCCATGCGCGCGAACCCCAGCCGCAGCATCGCCCGCCCGCCGTGGAAGGCGGTCAGCCGGTCGCCATTGTCCAGCAGATCCCCTGCCCCCATGGCGCGGAAACAGGCATTGGCCGAGGCCAAGAGATCCGCCGAAGTATCGGCCAGCGTGCCGTCGAGGTCGAAGACCACCGTGGAACCACCCTGCAACATCCCGAAACCCTTGGTGAAGCCGAGGCCCCTTGGCGGCCCCCTGCGCTTGCGCGTAGAACGGAGCCGAAGGAAAGGGAAGCCCTGCGGCGACCGCAAGGCCCTGCCCCGCCGCGAAAAGCCACCCCGGGACCGAAGGTCCGACGCCAGATCCACTAAGGACCGCAGGTCCGACAGCACACCCACAAGGACCGAAGGTCCGCCCCCGAAAGACCATGAGGCCCGAATGAGCATCGCCGTCGTCATCCTTGCAGCCGGACAGGGCTCGCGCATGAATTCCGACCTGCCCAAGGCGCTGCACCGGGTGGCGGGCGCGCCGCTGCTGCATCACGCGATGACCGCCGCCGCCTCGCTCGCGCCTGAAAAAATCGTCGTGGTCGCGGGCCATGGCGCAGATCAGGTCCGCGCCTCGGCCCTCGGCTTCGATCCCGAGGCCGAGGTGGTGATCCAGGCCGAGCAGAAGGGCACCGGCCATGCCGTGGACCAGGCCCGCGCCGCGCTGGCCGGTTTCGCGGGGGATCTGGTGGTGCTTTACGCAGATACCCCCTTCATCCGCCCCGAGACCCTGCGCGAGATGATCGAGGCCCGCCGCGACCGCCCCGTCGTCGTCCTGGGCTTCGCGCCCGCCGACCCGGGCCGCTACGGCCGCCTGGTGATCGAGGCGGACCGGCTGGTCCGCATCGTCGAATGGAAGGACGCGACCGAGGCCGAACGCGCGATCCCGCTGTGCAATTCCGGCGTGGTCTGCGGCGATGCGGCCACGCTCTTCGACCTGATCTCGGCCATCGGCGACGACAATGCCGCGGGCGAATACTACCTGACCGACATCGTCGGCATCGCCGATGCGCGCGGGCTGGGCGCGGGCGTGGTGATCTGCCCCGAGGCCGAGACCCTGGGCGTCAACACCCGCGCGCAACTGGCCCAGGCCGAGGCCGCCTTCCAGGCCCGCGCCCGCGCCGAGGCGCTGGAGAACGGCGTCACCCTGACCGCGCCCGAGACGGTGTTCCTCGCGCTCGACACCCATATCGGCCGCGATGCGGTGATCGGGCCCAATGTGATCTTCGGTCCCGGCGTCACCATCGAATCCGGCGCCGAGATCAAGGGTTTCTGCCATCTTGAGGGCTGCCATGTCTCGCGCGGCGCCGATGTGGGGCCCTTCGCGCGGCTGCGCCCGGGGGCGGAGCTGGCCGAAGACGTCCATGTCGGCAATTTCGTCGAGATCAAGAACTCGATCCTCGACGAAGGGGTGAAGGTCGGCCACCTGACCTATATCGGCGATGCCGATGTAGGCGAAGGCACCAATATCGGCGCGGGCACCGTCACCTGCAACTACGACGGGGTGATGAAACACCGCACCAGGATCGGCAAGCGCGCCTTCATCGGATCGGACACGATGCTGGTGGCGCCGGTCTCGGTGGGGGACGGGGCGCTGACCGGCTCGGGCTCGGTGATCACCCGCGACGTGCCCGCCGAGGCGGTGGCCATCGCCCGGGCGGTCCAGGTGGTGAAACCCGGCCTCGCCACGGCCCTGTTCGAAAAACTGCGCGCGCTGAAGGCGGCGAAGACGAAAGGATAAGCCCATGTGCGGCATCATCGGCGTTCTGGGCAGCCACGAGGCCGCCCCCCTGATGGTCGAGGCGCTGCGGCGGCTCGAATATCGCGGCTATGACAGCGCGGGGATCGCCACCGTGCAGGACGGACGGCTCGACCGCCGCAGGGCGGTGGGCAAGCTGGTCAATCTCTCGGACCTGCTGGTGCACCAGCCGCTCGCGGGCAAGGCCGGGATCGGGCACACCCGCTGGGCCACCCATGGCGGGCCCGAGATCCGCAACGCCCATCCCCATCGCGCGGGCGGCGTGGCCGTGGTCCACAACGGCATCATCGAGAACTTCCGCGAATTGCGCGCCGATCTGGCGGCGGACGGCTACCATCAGGAATCCGACACCGACACCGAAGCCGTGGCGCTTCTGGCGCAGCGCGAACTGGATCGCGGCGCCACGCCGGTCGAGGCGGCGAACCGCACGCTCGACCGGCTGGAGGGCGCCTTCGCTTTGTGCTTCCTGTTCGACGGCGAAGAGGATCTGATCGTCGCCGCCCGCAAGGGCAGCCCGCTCGCCATCGGCCGGGGCGAGGACGAGATGTTCATCGGCTCCGACGCCATCGCGCTGGCGCCGCTCACCGACCGCATCACCTATCTGGAGGAAGGCGACCGCGCCGTGGTGACCCGCGCGGGCGCGCAGATCTTCGACGCCGGGGGCCGCCGCGCCAACCGGGCCGAGACGCGGGTGCGGCTCGACAGCGCGCGGATCGAAAAGGGCGGGCACAGGCATTTCATGGCCAAGGAGATCGCCGAGCAGCCGGTGGTGATGGCCGATGCCCTGCGCCATTACACCGGCGGCGGAACGCATCGCCTGACCCTGCCCGAAGGGCTCGACTTCGCCGCCACCGACCGGGTGGTGCTGGTGGCCTGCGGCACCGCGAGCTACGCCTGCCATGTCGCGAAATACTGGTTCGAGCAGATCGCAGGGCTTCCGGCCGAAATCGACATCGCCTCGGAGTTCCGCTACCGCGATCCGGTGCTCTCCCCCGCCTCGACCGCGATCTTCGTCAGCCAGTCCGGCGAGACGGCCGACACGCTCGCCGCCCTGCGCCACGCGCGGGACAAGGTCGCGCGGGTGGTCTCGGTGGTGAATGTGCCGACCTCCTCGATCGCGCGCGAATCCGACCTCGCCCTGCCGATCATGGCCGGGGTCGAGGTCGGCGTGGCCTCGACCAAGGCCTTCACCTGCCAGTTGGTCGTGCTGGCGCTGATGGCGCTGAAGGCGGGCCTCGACCGGGGCCGGATCACCGAGACGGAACTGGCGGCAAGGCTGGACGCGCTCTCGGCGCTGCCGGGGCTGGCGAATGCGGCGCTCTCGCTCTCGGATCCGGTGGCGCGGATCGCGGGCGACCTGGCCAAGGCGCGCGACATCCTCTTCCTGGGCCGCGGCGCGATGTATCCGATGGCGCTGGAAGGCGCGCTGAAGCTCAAGGAAATCAGCTATATCCATGCCGAGGGCTATGCCTCGGGCGAGCTGAAGCACGGACCGATCGCACTGATCGACCCGCAGGTGCCGGTGATCGTGATGGCGCCGATGGACGGGCTGTTCGACAAGACCGTCTCGAACATGCAAGAGGTGATGGCGCGCGGCGGCAAGGTGCTGCTGCTCTCGGATGCCAAGGGGGTCGAGGCGGCGGGGCCCGGCACCTGGCAAAGCCTCACCCTGCCCGCGGTCGATCCGCATTGGGCGCCGATCCTCTATGCGATTCCGGCGCAGCTTCTGGCCTATCACACCGCCATCGCCAAGGGCACCGATGTCGACCAGCCAAGGAACCTCGCCAAATCGGTGACGGTGGAATGAGCGTCCAGCCCCGAACTGGACCCGCCGCATGACCCCGGAAACCGCCATCGCGCGGCTGCGGGCCGAGGCCGACCCGGCCCTCGCCGCGCAATCCGCCGCCTATCACAAGACCACGCGCGAGGTGCTGGGCCTGCGCGTGCCGCGCATCACCGAACTGGCCACCGAATGGCGGCAGGGAATGGACATCCCCGCGCGCGTGGCGCTTGCCGATGCGTTGTGGCGCGCGGATATCCACGAAAGCCGGATCGCGGCGGCGAAGCTGCTGACCCAGGCCCGCATCCGTCCCGACGACGGCGCCTGGCGGCTGATCGCCGCCTGGGTGCCGCAATTCGACGGCTGGGCCCTGGCCGATCACGCCTCGGACGCGGGCGCGCGCCGCCTGATCGCCGATCCGGCCCGGCTCGACGAGGTGGAGGGCTGGACCGCCGCGCCCCATGTGTGGAGCCGCCGCGCCGCGCTCGTGATGACGCTGCCCTGGGCGCGGATGAACAACCTCAAACCCGCCGACCGGGCGATCCGCGCCCGGGTGCTGGGCTGGGCGGCAGGCTATGCCGCCGACCCGGACCCGGTGGTCCAGAAGGCGGTGGCCTGGTGGCTGCGCGACCTGTCGAAACACGATGCCGATGCCACGCGCAACTTCCTCGAAACCCATGGCGCCGCGATGAAACCCTTCGCCCGACATGAGGCCTCCCGCCACCTGCCCGCCACCTGACGGGCCGCAGAAAAGCATTTCCCGCACACATCGCGCAAAGCCTTTCCCTCTCTTGACGCGATCAGATTTCCCGGCCCCTTCGCCCCCACTCCCGCTTCCCACCACAAGACAACGCCAGCCGCCCCTCGTCAGCCACCAGCCAGAACCGGCCCTGCCCCATTCTTCTTTGCAAAAATATCCCGGGGGTGAGGCGCCAAAGGCGCCGAGGGGGCAGCGCCCCCTCCCCCGCCCCACCAGAATCAACGACCGTAGATCGTCACTTCCGGCAGTTCCGTCAGCCCGATCCCCAAGGTCTGATAGGCCGAGAACGACATCAGCGCGCCCCCCGAGGTCGGACGCAGCTCGACCGCCAGCGACCGCCCGCCGGGCACGACCACCCGGCCCTGGCCCGGCGCGGAAACCAGGCTGGTCCGCACCCAGAGCCCCGCCTCCGCCGGGGGGCCGAGCGCGACGACCGCGCGGCCCAGCTCGCGCTCGCCGCCTGCGGCCGGGGCGGCAAGCGCCGCGCGCTTTTCCGCCTCCGAGGTCTGGTCGAGCGCCTCGGGCGCATAACCCGCCGCGCCCAGGGGCTGCACCGATACCGCGGGGGCGAACTCGGTGGCCAAATCGGCGCCCGGCCGGGGCGCCTCCTCGCGGCCACGCTCGAACAGGGCGCAGCCCGAAAGGCCCAGCAACAATGGCAAGATCAGCGAAAACCGGGCGGGGAACGGGGCAATGTACATCATGCCCGGCAGATTAGCCCCCCGGGCGGGTCTGGGCAATCGGCTTTCCCGCAGGCTTTCCCGCTTGCGGCAGGCCCTCGCGCATCCTACTTTCCGACCATGCCGGATCCCGCCCCCCTCATCGACCCTTTCGCCCGCGCGATCCGCTACCTCAGGGTCTCGGTCACCGACCGCTGCGATTTCCGCTGCACCTATTGCATGGCCGAGCATATGACCTTCCTGCCGAAGGCCGAACTGCTGACGCTTGAGGAACTCGACCGTCTCTGCTCGGGTTTCGTGCGCCTGGGGGTCGAGAAGCTGCGCGTCACCGGAGGCGAGCCGCTGGTGCGCCGGGGCATCATGACTTTCTTCGAGGCCATGGCCCGCCACCTTCGGAGCGGCGCGCTGAGCGAGTTGACGCTGACCACCAACGGCAGCCAGCTCGCGCGTTTCGCCCGGCCGCTGGCGGATCTGGGGGTGCGGCGGGTCAATGTCTCGCTCGACACGCTCGATCCGCAGAAATTCGCCCAGATCACCCGCTGGGGGCGGCTCGCGCAGGTGCTCGACGGCATCCGGGCGGCGCAAGAGGCCGGGCTTCGGATCAAGATCAACACCGTCGCGCTCAAGGGTTTCAACGAGGACGAACTTTTCGCCCTCACCGAATGGTGCGCGCGCGAAGGCCACGACCTGACCTTCATCGAGGTCATGCCGATGGGCGAGATGGGCGAGGATGCCCGGCTCGACCGGTTCTGGAGCCTGCGCGACCTGCGCGCCCGGCTGGAAGAGCGCCACACCGTCACCGATCTGATCGAGCGGACCGGCGGGCCCGCGCGCTATCTACGGTTGGAGGAGACCGGCCAGAAGATCGGGCTGATCACGCCGCTGAGCCATAATTTCTGCGAAAGCTGCAACCGGGTGCGGCTGACCTGCACGGGCGAGCTTTACATGTGCCTGGGGCAAGAGGACATGGCCGACCTGCGCGCGCCCCTGCGGGCGGGCGCACAGCTCGAAACGCCCGAAGAGGCCGAGGGCCTGCTGGAGCGCGCGATCCGCGACGCGATCCTCAGAAAGCCCAAGGGCCATGATTTCGACTATTCGCGCCGGGTGATCCGCGGCCAGATGCCCCGCCACATGAGCCATACCGGAGGCTGATCGCGCCCGCGCGCCGCGATTCGCGCCGGATGCCGTTCGGGCGGCACCGATCCGTGGATTTTGGACGAAGGCGGATGCCCTATGGCGACGGCCAGCCGGAAACGTCACGGCCCCGCCAAAGCCTGCGATGAAAGCCAGGAAATCGCTCTGCCAGAGACCGGAAACGGGGGCCGACCGGAACCCGGCGGGCAGGATGTTCGCCTCAGCGCAGGCTCAGGATGCTTTCGCAACAGCCTGGCCGGGGCTTCCGCGCCCCGGACCGGGTCCGGCGCCAGCCCCCCGAAAGGCCCCCCATCCAAGGCCCCCATCCGACAAAAAATTTCCGCATGCGCCGCAGGTGTGAGGGAACACCGGAGGCACATGCGGTCCCCGGACCTCTGGGGGCCGGGTTATCACGCAAAGGCTGCGCGCCTATTTCGTCAGGATCAGCTTGCCCTGCCGGGTGATGCGCAGGGTATAGACCTGCCCGTCCAGCACGATCTTGGCCAGCGAGCCGCCTTCGGTCAGCACCCGCGCCTCATGGACCGGGGTGGCATCGGCGGTCAGCCAGGGCGTCAGCATCGGTTCGGGATGCGCGTTCATGCCCGAACCTCCGCCATGCGGTCGATCAGGGCCTCCAGCACGGAACTGGGGGTGCTCCCCATCGCCGCCTGGCGCAGAAGTTCGGCCAAAGGGAGCCGGTCACCCGTCTCGGGTCGGGGCATGAGGGTCACTCCATCGCGTTTCGGAAATCTTGCTGGCTGGCCCGCGACGGGGCTTGGCTGCGCTTGAATAATTCCTGACTGAAATTCTTGGCTATGTCAATATTCAACTTTTCCGAATTGCACAGGCTGGCCCGTCGCGCCCGGAAAAGGGCGCTCCCGGGATCGAAAAATCCATACTTTACCAATGGATAGCCGCAGGACAATCCCGCCGCCGACCCGGCCGGGCAAGAGGGTCGGCCCCGGCATGCCCCCCCTGCCCGCCGCAGCCGCTTCCACCGCTCCGAAAGGGAATCGGGCCGCGCCCGGCCTCAGTCGCCCCAGACGCGCTCCAGCGCCGCCAGCCAGTTGCCATGCGCCAGCCGCGCGATCAGCGCCTCGTCGTAGCCATGGGCGCGCATCGCCTCGAACAGGCGCGGCAGGCCCGCCGCATCGCCGATCCCCCTGGGCACGGTCGCGCCGTCGAAATCCGAGCCGAGCCCGACCCGTCCCTCGCCCAGCCTGAGGATCAGGTGGTCGAGGTGGCGCATCACCGGCTCCCATCCCATCTCGGGGCTGTCGCGGCCGTCGGGGCGCAGGAAGACGGTGGCGAAGTTCAGCCCCACCATGCCGTCGCTTTCCGCGATGGCGTCAAGCTGCCAGTCGGTCAGGTTGCGGGCCGAGGGCGTCACCGCCCAGGCGTTGGAATGGGTGGCGACGATGGGCCGGTCCGAGACCGCCATCAGGTCGCGGAACCCCTGCGCGTTCAGGTGGCTGACATCGACCAGGATGCGCAGCGCGGCGCATTCGCGGATCAGCGCGCGGCCCGCCTGCGTCAACCCCTCGCCGGTGTCGGGGTCGGCGGGAAAGCGGAAGGGCACGCCATGGCCGAAGACGGTCGGGCGGCTCCACACCGGGCCGAGCGAGCGCAGCCCCGCCGCGTGGAACAGATGCAGCGCGTCCAGATCGGGGCCGATCGCCTCGGCGCCCTCGATATGCAGGACGCCCGCGATGGCGCCCGCGCCCATGGCGGCGCGGATCTGCGCCACGTCGCGGCAGGTGCGGAAAGTCCCGGCCGAGACCCGCTCCATCCAGCCGAAGATCCCGGCCTGGGCCAGCGCCACCGCCGCGGCGCGGTCCTGCGGCACCGGATCGGGCAGCGGCATGTCATAGGGCGGATTGTCCATCGCCTTGAGGAAATCCGCGGGATCGCCCTCGAAATCCGAGGGCACATAGATCGCGAAAAGCCCGCCTGCGAAGCCCCCCGCCCGCATCCTTGGCAGGTCGAGATGCCCGACCGGCGCCGCGGCCCCGCCCTCGATGTCCAGAAAGATCTCCTCGCGCCGCGCGCCCGCGCGCCAGAGCCGCAGGAGAAGGTCGTTGTGACCGTCGAAGACCTGCACCGCCATTGCCGTCGTTCCTTTCCACAGATCCATGCCCGGCCGGATCGCCGTCATGTCGCCTTTGCGCCCCGGCCACCTCGCCCATCGGTCCGGCCCGCACCGTCAGCCGGACCGAAGCCCCTGCCCGAAGGCGGATGGGCAGGCTTCGGTGCCCGGCGCGATGCCCCCCGTGATCACGGGCCCGACCGCAATCCGGCAGAGGCAGCGCGGCGCGACCCTGCCAGAGCCCGGGGCCGGACGCCAGAGCCCGCGGTCCCGACCGGACCTTCCGATGCGCCGCCGGGGCGGGATGGACCCGCCGAGTGCCGCCCGCTTCAGCATCGGCCACACCGCCCACCCTCGCGCCACGGCAGCCTCGCGGGCCCAAGCCTCCCGTCTGCGCGTCATGGCACCCGCCGACCCTCGGAGTGCTGAAACCTCGCGGCTTGACGCGGGCGGCGCCATCGGCCCTTCACGGGTGTCGCCCGCTCGCAGCGCCGGACCTCGTGGGTCGGGGCAAGCCCTGCCATCCGCCGCGTCATGGGCCACACGCCGACGCAACGCCGAAAGCTCGCGAGGTGGGCCCGGGCCGCACCACCCCTGCTTCGCGGGCGTCGGCCACCCTCGCAGCGCGGAGCCCCGTGAGTCGGGGCGAGCCCCTGCCATCTACGTGCCATGCCCCCCCGCATTGCTGAAACCTGGCCGACCCAAGCCACCAACCGCCCATCGGCCTTCCCGACCGCCCCCCCCGGGGGCGGCTGGACCGCGTAGGAAGCGAGATCTGGCCGCATCATGGCGCTGGCAAGACGGGAAAAGCTGTGCTCACATCGGGGCATGACCGCCAGCCCGCCTCCCAACAGCCCGCCTCCGGCCCCCCCTGCCTCGACCGAAACGGCTCTGGCCGAAACGGCTCCGGGCCACCCTGCTCCGACCGACCCGCCCCTTGCGGGCCGCGGCTCCCCCGGCCAGGCCCCCGCCCCCGGACACACGGAGGCCGAGGAGGCGGAGGCATTGCTGGGCAAGCTGCTCGCCGTGCCGCCGCCGGAACTGTCGGCCCCGGCGCTGTCCGAGACTTTGGAGCGGTGCTGGGGGATCTCGGGCAGGCTTTCGGTCCTGACCTCCGAACGCGACCTGAACCACCGGCTCGACGGCGGCGACGGGCGGCGCTGGCTGGTGAAGCTCACCAATCCGGCAGAGCCCGAGACGATGACCGACTTCCAGACCCGGGCCTTCCTGCATGTCGCGGCGCGCGATCCAGAGCTTCCCACCTCGCGCCTCGCGCCCACGCGCGGGGGCGACAACTGGCTTTCGCTGCCGCAGGGTCGGCTTCGGGTCTTCGGCTGGCTTGAGGGCAGCCCGCTTCACCAGATCGCCCCGGACCCCGCCCTTTCCCAAGGCACGGGCGCGGCGCTCGGGCGGCTGACGCGTGCGCTCGAAGGGTTCGACCATCCGGCGGCGGATCACGTTCTTCTGTGGGATATCAAACATTTCGCGCGCATTGCGCCGCTGATCGCCGCGCTGGAGGACAAGGGCCTGCGCCAGGAGGCCGAGGCGGTTCTGGCGGATTTCAACGCCCGCGTCGCGCCCCTGCTCCCCGACCTGCCGAGCCAGATCTGCCACGCCGATTTCAACCCGCACAACCTGCTGGCGGATCCCGGGGCGCCGGAGCGGATCTCGGGCATCCTCGATTTCGGCGATATGGTCCGCACCGCGCGGGCCTGCGATCTGGCGGTGGCGGCGGCCTATCAAGTCGACGCGCGGGCGCCGGAGGAAAGCCTTGCGGCCTTTGCCCGGGGCTATGCCCGTCATGTCGCGCTTGGCCCCGACGAGATCGGGGTGCTTTTCGACCTGATCCGGGCGCGGATGGTGACGACGCTGGCGATCGCCGGATGGCGGGCGCGGCGCCATCCCGGGAACGCCGCCTATATCCTGCGCAACGCGCCCTCGGCGCGGGCGGGGCTGCGGGCAATGCGGGATCTGGGCCGCGAAGCCGCCGGTTCGATCTTTCGCCGCGCGCTGCCCGCCCCGGAATGACCGCCCCCGGGAAGGAACCTCAGGAATGACCGCCGAACCCACTTCCGCCGATACCACGCTCAACACCTATCGCCCGGGCCAAGGCGCCCTGACGCCCGGGGACGAGGCCCCGGTCGCCCGCCGCGCCCGGCTTCTGGGACCGGCCTACCGGCTGTTCTACGAAACCCCGGTCCATCCGGTGCGCGGCGAGGGCGTCTGGCTTTACGACGCGCAGGGCCGGGCCTATCTGGACACCTACAACAACGTGGCCTCGGTCGGGCATTGCCATCCGCGCGTGGTGGCGGCCATGGCCGATCAGGCCGGGCGGCTTGCCACCCATACCCGCTATCTGCATGAGGCGGTGCTGGATTACGCCGAGCATCTGCTGGGCCATTTCCCGCCCGCGCTCGGCCATGTGATGTTCACCTGCACCGGGTCCGAGGCCAACGACCTTGGCTATCGCATCGCCTGCGCCGCGACCGGGGGGACAGGGGTGATCGTCACCGAAAACGCCTATCACGGCGTGACGCTGGCTACCGCCTCGATGTCGATGTCGCTCGGGCCCGCGGTCGCCCCGGGCCCGCGGTCTATCCCGTCCCCGCCCCCACCGCGGCGCATTACCCCGAGGGCGTGGCCGAGGGCTTCGCCGCGGCGATCCGCGCGGCCTGCGGCATGATGCGCGGGGACGGGATCCGTCCGGCACTGCTGATCGTCGATACGATCTTTTCCTCGGACGGGGTGACCGCCGATCCGGGGGGCGGCGGCCCCGGGCGAGGGCGGGGGCGAGGGCTTTCTCGCCGCCGCCGCCCGCACCATCCGCGCCATCCGCGCCATCCGCGCCATCCGCGCCGAGGGCGGGCTGTTCCTGGCCGACGAGGTCCAGCCCGGTTTCGGCCGCACCGACACGGCGATATGGGGCTTTGCCCGCCATGGCGTGATCCCGGACATGGTGTCCCTGGGCAAGCCGATGGGCAATGGCTATCCGGTGGCGGGGCTGGTGATGCGGCCCGAGGTGATCGCGGAGTTCGGCGCGAAGGCGCGTTATTTCAATACGTTCGGCGGCAATGCGGTTGCGGCGCGGGTCGCGGGGGCGGTGCTATCGGTGATCGAGGAAGAGGCGCTGATGGAGAATGCCCGCAGGACCGGGGCGCTGTTCGCCGAGGAATTGCGAAGCCTGGCCAGGACGCATCCCGCTTTGGGCGAGACCCGGGCGGCGGGGCTGTTCCTTGCGACCGACATCCTGGAGGAGGGCCGCCCCTCGGCCGCGAAGACCGCCTGGGTGGTGAACCGGCTGCGCGAGGAGGGCGTGCTGATCTCGTCGACCGGGACGGCGGGGACGCGCTGAAGATCCGCCCGCCGCTGCCTTTCGGGCCCGCGCATGTCGCGCGGTTCTGCGAGGTGCTGGAGCGGGTCCTGCTTGGCGAGGACGGGGGCGGGGGCGGGGGCGAAGAAGGGGGCGCTGCCCCCGTCCGCTGACGCGGACTCCCCCGGGATATTTTTGCCAAGATGAAGGGGCCGGTCTGGTGGAGCGGGGGTGTCCGGGGGGCGGCCGTTCCGGGGGAGGCTGGCGGAATCGCGGCGATCGGCTCGGCCTCGCGTGTTGGGGCGGGTGTGGGCCGCCGCGCCTTCGGGGCTTGGGTTCCGGTTGCCCTTGCGGGGCCGCGAGGGCCGGGGGCGGAGCGACGGGCGCGGGCGCGGCGGCCTTAGCCGAGCGCGTAGCCCGCGCCGCGCACCGTGCGCACCGGATCGCCGCCGCCGTGGCTCATCAGCGATTTGCGCAGCCGTCCGACATGGACGTCCACCGTGCGGGTGTCGACATAGATGTCGCGCCCCCAGACCCGGTCGAGCAACTGCTCGCGCGACCAGACCCGGCCGGGTTTTTCCATCAGCGTGGTCAGCAGCCGGAATTCGGTCGGCCCGAGTTTCAGCACCTTGTCGGCGCGGAAGACGCGATGGGTTTCGGGATCGAGCCGGATGTCGTCGAATTCCAGCACCACCCCCGCGGTCGAGGGCCGGACGCGGCGCAACTGCGCCCTCGCCCGCGCCATCAGCTCCAGCACGGAATAGGGTTTGATGACATAATCGTCGGCCCCGGTTTCAAGGCCGCGGATCCGGTCCACCTCTTCGGCCCGGGCCGAGAGCATGATGATCGGGATGCTTCGCGTCTCGGCCCGCATCTTGAGGCGGCGGCAGACCTCGATCCCCGAGAGCCTGGGCATCATCCAGTCAAGGATGATGATATCGGGCGCCTCCTCGTCGACGAGGACCATCGCATCCTCGCCGTTGTCGGCGGCGACGACGCGGAAGCCCTCGGCGTCGAGATTGTAGGAGAGCACCTCGCGCTGCGCGGGCTCGTCCTCGACCAGAAGCACGCAGGGTCTTCCGTCCTGTGCCATTCGTCCGATCCCCCTGTTTATTCGACCGAAGCCGAGACGGCGTCGTGCTTGGGCCGATCCTCGGCGGGAAGCTGGCCCTCGACCAGATAGATCACCTGCTCGGCGATGCCGGTGGCATGGTCGCCCACCCGCTCGATGTTCTTGGCGATGAAATGCAGGTGCATGCAGGCGGTGATGGTGCGGGGATCTTCCAGCATGTAGGTCAGGAACTGACGGAACATGCCCGAATACATCTGGTCCACTTCCTGGTCGCGGGCGCGCACCTCCCAGGCCTTGGCGGCGTCGCGGGCGATATAGGCGTCCAGCGCGTCGGAAAGCTGCTGCACCACCAGTTTCGCCATGCGCTGGACCGCGCCCGAGGCACCGCTGATCGCGGGCATCTGCATCAGCACGTTCGAACGCTTGGCGAGGTTCTTGGCGTAATCGCCCGAGCGTTCCAGCAAGGTGGCGATGCGCATCACCGTCAGGACGGTGCGCAGGTCGCTGGCGGTCGGGCCGCGCAGGGCGATGATGCGGGCGCATTCGGTCTGGATCAGATCGTCCAGCCCGTCCACCGCGCGGTCGCCTTCGCGCACCGACTGGGCCAGCACCTCGTCGCGGCGGTCGAGCGCCTCGGCGGCGTCGAGAAGCGCCTTCTCGACCAGCCCGCCCATCTTCATCACCTGGGCCTGCACCGCTTCGAGATCGTTGTCGAAGGCGGAATGGATATGAGCTTCCTTCATGACGTCCCCCTCAGCCGATCCGGCCGGTGATATAGGATTCTGTGCGCGGATCCTGCGGATTGGTGAAGATCTGCGAGGTATCGCCGTATTCCACCAGATTGCCGAGGTGGAAGAAGGCGGTCTTCTGGCTGACACGGGCGGCCTGCTGCATCGAGTGGGTGACGATCACCACCGAGAAGTTGGTGCGCAATTCGTCGATCAGTTCCTCGACCTGGGCGGTCGCGATCGGGTCGAGCGCCGAGCAGGGCTCGTCCATCAGGAGCACCTCGGGCGAGGTCGCGACGGCGCGGGCGATGCAAAGGCGCTGCTGCTGGCCGCCGGAAAGGCCGGTGCCGGGGGCTTGCAGGCGGTCCTTGACCTCGTTCCACAGCGCGGCCTTGCGCAGGCTGGATTCGACCACCTCGTCGAGTTCGGCCTTGTTGCGGGTCAGGCCGTGGATGCGCGGGCCGTAGGCCACGTTGTCGTAGATCGTCTTCGGGAAGGGGTTCGGCTTTTGGAACACCATGCCGACCTTGGCGCGCAACTGCACCGGATCGACGCGGCGGTCGTAGATGTCCTCGCCGTCGAGCTCGATCTTTCCGGTCACCTTGCAGACCGGAATGGTGTCGTTCATCCGGTTCAGGCAGCGCAGGAAGGTCGATTTCCCGCAACCCGAGGGGCCGATGAAGGCGGTGACGGCCCGGTCGAGGATCTCGATCGAGACATCCTTGATGGCATGGCTTTCGCCGTAATGGACCTGAACGTCCCGGGCCGAGATCTTGGCTGAGTTCGTGTCCACGTCTCTCTCCACTACACGCATGTCGTTCATGTTGGTATCTCCGCTCGCGCCGCGCTTACCAGCGACGCTCGAACCGGCGGCGCAGGAAGATGGCCGTCAGGTTCATGACAAGAAGGAAGACCAGAAGGACGATGATCGCCCCGTTGGACCGTTCGATAAAGGCCGGGTCGGAGCGCGAGGCCCAGGAATAGACCTGGACCGGCAGCGCCGAGGCGGGATCGAGGAAGCCGCCATCGACCGGCGAGGCGGGATAGTTCGACACGAAGGCGACCATCCCGATCAGTAGCAGCGGCGCGGTTTCGCCAAGCGCGCTGGCAAGGCCCAGGATGGTGCCGGTCAGGATCCCCGGCATCGCAAGCGGCAAGACGTGGTGGAACACGGTCTGCATCTTGGAGGCGCCCACGCCGAGCGCGGCATCGCGGATCGAGGGCGGCACCGCCCGGATCGACGAGCGGGTGGCGATGATGATCGTCGGCAGGGTCATCAGGCTGAGCACCAGCGCCCCCACCATCGGCGAGGATTGCGGGAAGGCCATGAAGTTGATGAAGACCGCGAGGCCGAGGATACCGTAGACGATCGAGGGCACGGCGGCGAGGTTGGCGATATTGACCTCGATCACGTCGGTGATGCGATTTTTCGGCGCGAATTCCTCAAGATAGATCGAGGCGGCGACGCCGACCGGCACACACATCACCAGAACCAGCATCATCATATAGGCCGAGCCCAGGATGGCGACGCCAAGGCCCGCCGCCTCGGGGCGCTGGTCCGAGGCATCCGGGTTGGTCAGGAAATCGGGGTTCCATTCCAGCCGCAGCAGCCCGGCCTCGACCAGACGGTCGGTCAGGTCGAGCTGCGCCAGCGTGACGTTGCTGTCGCGCTCGGCGGTCTGGCGGGTGACGCGGCCCTTCAGGTAGCCGTCGATCCGCCCGCCGACCATGGCGTGAAACTCGATGGTCTGGCCGACGAGCGCGGTATCCCCCAGGACCCGGGCGCGAAGCTGGCCGGGCGCGGCCTTGGAGATCATGCCGACGATGTCCTTTTGCGGGATATCGTCGATGCGGATCCCGGCGTCGGTCAGCGCGCGCTCGAAGCTTTCGCCGATCAGGCGGCCATAGGCCACGGTGGTCTGCCGTGCGATCTCTTCGCGAGTGCCCGCGCCGGTCGGGTCGAGGACCGAGGCCTCGAGCGCCACCGGGAAGGTGATCTTGGCCTGGCGGAACGAGCTGACCCCGTCGCGGAAGATCGTGAACAGCATCAGGGCGAGGATCAGCAGGCTGGCGCCGATGGCGAAGATGCCCAGGCTGCGGAAGATCGTCTCGAAACGGTTGCGCTTCTGCATCCGGGCATTGGGCACCAGCAGGCTTTCGCGCCGACCGGGGCCTTTGGACGGCCCGAGGCCCGGGGTTGCGGTAAGATCGGTCATTCGTATTGCTCCCGGTATTTGCGCACGATCCAGACCGCGAGCACGTTCAGGCAAAGGGTGATGACGAAAAGCGTCATGCCGAGGGCGAAGGCCACCAGCGTCTCGGGGCTGTTGAAATCGGTGTCGCCGGTCAATTGCCCGACGATCTTCACCGTCATCGTGGTCATCGCCTCGAAGGGGTTGAGGCTGAGCTTCGCGGCCGCACCCGCTCCCATGACCACGATCATCGTCTCGCCGATGGCACGCGAGGCCGCCATCAGCACCGCGCCGGTGATCCCGGGAAGCGCCGCGGGCAGCACGACCTGGCGGATGGTTTCCGACCGGGTGGCGCCGATCCCGAACGAGCCGTCACGCAGGGATTGCGGGACCGAGTTGATGATGTCGTCCGACAGCGACGAGATGAAGGGGATGTTCAGGATCCCGATCACGATCCCCGCCGTCATCACCGACGAGCCCGAGGAGCCCAGGCCCAGGGGCTGGGCGAATACGTCGCGCAGGAAGGGGCCGACGGTGATCAGGGCGAAAAGCCCGTAGACCACGGTCGGGATGCCCGCGATGACCTCGATCATCGGCTTGACCCAGGCGCGGACCTTGGCATCGGCATATTCCGCCAGATAGATCGCGGCGAAGAGGCCGAAGGGCACCGCCACCAGAAGCGCGATCACCGTGATGTAGATCGTGCCCCAGAAGAGCGGGATGAAGCCCAGTTCGGACCCGCCGCCGAATTTCGGATTCCAGGTCAGGCCGAAGAAGAAATCCGCCATCGGATACTGGCTGAAGAAGTTGACGCTTTCGGAAAGCATCGACCAGATGATGCCGAGCGTGGTCAGGATCGCGACCAGCGAGGCCAGCATCAGCACCGCCAGCACCACCCGCTCGACCCTGTTGCGGGCCCAGAGGTCGGGCGCGGTCTGTTTCAGCGCCAGGCCGAGGCCGAGCGCCGCGAGGGTGATCACGAGGACGGCGCGCCAGACCGATGCCTTGGCGGTCAGCGCGCGGTGGTCGCGCGCGGCCTCGAGCACCTCGGGCGAGACCGCCGAGCCGAGCGCGACGCCCACCTGGCCGAGCGTGGCGCGCACGTCGGTGGCGGTGGCGTCGAGCGCGGCCACCTCGGTCTCGGTCAGGGCACCGCGCGAGACGGCGGTTTCAAGCCCCGCGGCCACGCGGCGCACATCGGCCAGCGCGAGCTGGCGCGCGGCGGGATCGTCCTGCAGCGCCTGGGGCAGATGCGCGGCGAGGTTGCGCTCGATCAGCACGGGCTGGATCACGAGAAGCGCGATGAGCGCCACGAAGCCCGGCACCAGCGCCATGAGCGCGGCATGCCAGCCGTAGAAGCGCGGCAGGGAATGGAGTTTCTTCGGGTCGCCCCCAGCCATGGCCAGCGCGCGCTGGCGACCGAGGACGAAACCGGCGGCCGCGAGGACCAGAAGCAGCGTCAGCAATAGGAGGACCGTCATGACCTGTGTCCGTTCGGGTTGCGAAAGCGCCCGAATCCGGGCCTCTCTGTTCTGCGGTTGCTATGCTTCGATTTTGTAACCCGCATGTGACAGATTCGCGAAAAGCCTGTGGTCGGGGCTGGGATGCGATCCGGGCGGGCCGGGTGAAGGGGGCGCTGCCCCCTCGGCGCCTTTGGCGCCTCACCCCCGGGATATTTTTGCAAAGAAGAAAGGGGGGGCCTGGCGGTGGGGCGGTTCGGGGGTCAGCCGAGACGTTCGAGAAGGGCGAGGGTTTCGCCCCGCGCGGGCATGGCGGCGGCAGCGCCCGCGCGGGTCACCGCGATCGCGGCGGTAGCGGTGGCGAAGCGCAGGGCCTGGGCCGGATCCTGTCCTTCGGCCAGCGCGAGGGCGAAGGCGCCGTTGAACGCATCCCCCGCGCCGGTGGTCTCGACCACCCGTCCTGCATCGAAGGCGGGCTGATGGATCATGCGTGTCCCGTCGCGGTAGAGCGCGCCCTGCGCGCCCAGCGTCACCACCGCCGCCCCGGCGCCGCGCGCGATCAGCGCGCCCGCCGCACGGCCCGCCGATTCGACCGAGGTGACGGCGAGGCCGGTCAGCGCCTCGGCCTCGGTTTCGTTGGGCGTCACGAAATCGCACAGCCGCAGGAGGCCCTCGTCCAGCGCGCAGGCCGGGGCGGGGTTGAGGATCGTTGTCACGCCCGCCGCCCGGGCGATTTCGAGCCCGCGCCTTGCGGCGCAGAGCGGCTGTTCGAGTTGGGTGACGAAGACCGCCGCGCCGCGAATCAGATCCGCCTTCGCCTCGGGTTCGGCCGTGCCGATCCGCGCGGCGGCGCCGGGGGCGACGATGATCGCATTCTCGCCGGTCGCGGCATCGACGAAGATGAAGGCCGCGCCGGTGCGATCCTGCGGATCGGCGAAGGTCTCGGGGGTGACCCCGGCCTCGGCCCAGGTGGCATGGGCGAGATCGGCGAAGGGGTCGCGGCCGAGGCGAGTGATGAAATGCACCCCCCGGCCGGTGCCGCGCGCGGCGCTTGCCGCCGCCACCGCCTGGTTCGAGCCCTTGCCGCCGGGGCCGAGGGTGAAGCCCTCTGCCAGGAGGGTCTCGCCCGGGCGCGGCAGGCGCGCGGCACGAAAGCCGGTGTCGGCGACGAAGATCCCGAGGATCACGACAGGTTTCAAGGCGGCCTCCCTGGGCGGGGCCCCGGATCGGGCGGGGACCTCGCGTCTTGCACGGCACCGAGGCTAGCGCGGCGAGGCCCGCGGGGGCAAGAGCGCGCCCGGCCCCTTGCCAGCGCCGGGCGCGGATGCATCAAATGGCGCGGGGGATTCGCCCGCTCAGGTCCCGTTCCCCCTTGGTCCCTTCCACCCAAGGCCCTGCATATGCAAAGCACCTCACCCGCCGCCTGCGATCTCTTCATCATCGGCGGCGGCATCAACGGCTGCGGCATCGCCCGCGACGCCGCCGGACGCGGGCTTTCGGTCACTTTGGCCGAACGGGGCGATTTCGCGCAGGGGACCTCCTCGGCCTCGACCAAGCTGTTCCACGGCGGGCTGCGCTATCTGGAATATTTCGAGTTCCGCCTGGTGCGCGAGGCGCTGGCCGAACGCGAGACGCTGCTGCGGGCGATGCCGCATATCGCCTGGCCGATGCGCTTCGTGCTGCCGCTTTCGCCCGCGATGCGGTTCGAGGGCGCGACGCCGACCTCGCGGCTGCTGGGGGTGGTCATGCCCTGGCTGAAGGGGCGGCGCCCGGACTGGCTGATCCGGCTGGGGCTGTTCCTTTACGACCATCTGGGCGGGCGCCGGATCCTGCCGGGCACCCGCCGGATCGACCTTGGCCGGGATCCCGCGGGCGCGCCGCTGCGCGCGGAATTCCGCAAGGCCTATGAATATTCCGATTGCTGGGTGCAGGATTCGCGGCTCGTGGTGCTGAACGCCCGCGATGCCGAGGCGCGCGGCGCAAGGCTGCTGCCGCGCAGCCCGGTCACCTCGGCCCGGCGCGAGGGCGGACTGTGGCGGATCGAGACCGAAGGCCCGCAGGGCCTGCAGACCCATTTCGCCCGGGCGCTGGTCAATGCGGCGGGCCCCTGGGTGGCCGAGGTGATCGGCGAGGTGATCCATGTGCCCTCGCGCGAGGGGGTGCGGCTGGTGCGCGGCAGCCATATCGTGACGCGCAGGCTTTACGATCACGACCGCTGCTATTTCTTCCAGGGCAGCGACGGGCGGATCATCTTCGCCATCCCCTATGAAGAGGATTTCACCCTGATCGGCACCACCGACCAGGACCACGGCGGCGACCCCGCCGCCGCCCGCTGCAGCCCGGCCGAGCGCGACTATCTCTGCGCCTTCGCCAGCCGCTATTTCGCCCGCCCGGTCACCCCCGAGGACGTGGTCTGGAGCTATTCCGGCGTCCGCCCGCTTTACGACGACGGCGCCGGTTCCGCCACGGCGGCGACGCGCGAATACGTGCTCTCCCTGGACGGCGGCAGGGATGGCGGCAGGGATGGCGGCGGGCAAGAGGCCCCGCTTCTGAACGTCTTCGGCGGCAAGATCACCACTTATCGGCGGCTGGCCGAGGCGGCGATGGCACGGCTTTTGCCCTTCTTTCCCGACATTCCCCCCGACACTCGCGGCGCCTGGACCGCGGGCGTGCCGCTTCCGGGCGGGGATTTCCCGGTGGACGGCGTCCCGGCGCTGGTCGCGGATCTGCGCGCGCGCCACCCCTTCCTCGACACGGCCTGGGCCAGGCGCCTGGTGCGGAGCTACGGCACCGAGGCGGCGCTGATCCTGGGCGAGGCCCGCGCGGCGGCGGATCTGGGCCGCGATTTCGGCGCGACCCTGACCGAGGCCGAGCTGAACTGGCTGATTTCGCGGGAATATGTCCATTGCGCCGAGGATGCGGTCTGGCGGCGCACGAAGCTGGGGCTGCGCCTGACGCCCGATGAGATCGCCGCGATCGATGCCCATATCGCCGCCCGCCTTCCGGCCGCGCAGGGCCCGGGGACCGACGCGGCGACCCCGGGCTAAGCCCCCTCCCGCCCCCCTGCCCCGCCCGGCGGAAACAATCTGTTCCACCGCGCCGCGCTTGTCCGAATCCCCCGATCCGGGCGATAAGCTCCCCAGGAGTGCCCTCCGGTTGCGGACCATTCCGAAATCCGGGCAGGGCAGCTTTCGGGCGCGGCCTGTCGCGTCACGCCAGAGGAGCGGGAAGAGAATGTCACGGATCGGCACCGATCTGTCCGGCGAAACGCCAGTCGGAATCCCCGGCTGGCTTCTGGCCATGGACGGTGTCGCCGAAGAGGACGGCTATCTCGAAAGGCTCGGCGCCGACCACCGCGCCTTCTTCGCCGAAACCGGCCCGGTGCTGCTGGTCACCTTCGAGCGCGCCGAGGAGATCCGCGCCCGCGACGGCAACATGCCCGCCACCTGGGAAATCGCCAGGGCGAACGGCTGGTCGCTCCTGACCCTCATCGCCGAGGGCGAGACCTTCTGGCGCGCGCCCGAGGTCTGGGGCTTCTTCGACCGGCTGGTCGACGACGCCTTCTTCGACGATTTCGACCGGGTGCTGTTCCACGGCAGCGGTCCGGCGGGCTATGCGGCGGCGGCCTATATGGTGGCCGCGCCGGGGGCGGCGGCGCTGCTGGTCTCGCCGCGCGCGACTCTGGAGCCCGCGATCACCGGCTGGGACCGCCGCCACCTCAAGGCGCGCAGGCTCGATTTCACCTCGCGCTACGGCTATGCGCCCGACATGACCGAGGGCGCCTCGAAGCTCTGGCTGGTCCATGACCCGATGAGCGACATGGACGCCGCCCATGCCGCGCTGTTCCGCAGGCCCTGGGTGACCATGCTGCCGATGCGCCGCACCCGCGAAAGGCTGGACGGGCTGCTGGCATCGACCGGGCTGGGCGACATCCTGCTGAAGGCGGCGGTGGAGGATGATCTCGACCCGGCCCTCTTCGCGCGGCACTGGCGCCGCGTTCGGCGCAACAATGCGACCTATCTCAAGGCGCTTCTGAACGAGGTCGCCGCACTTGGCCGCAAACGGCTGGAGATCGGCATCTGCCGCTCGGTCGTGGCGCGGGTGCGGGCGCCGCGCTTCGCCCGCAGGCTTCAGGCGCTGACCGCGCCCGAGACGCCGACGGAGACGGACGGGCCCGGGAACGGCTGAACGCCGCCGGGCGGACGGGGTGCGGAGGGGCCGCAATGGCTCTGGCCTTGAGCGAAGCTTTGCGCTAGCCAGACCCCATGCAAGAGATCACGATCCGCCGCC
This sequence comes from Pseudogemmobacter sonorensis, assembly GCF_042762395.1. Lineage (NCBI taxonomy): Bacteria > Pseudomonadati > Pseudomonadota > Alphaproteobacteria > Rhodobacterales > Paracoccaceae > Pseudogemmobacter > Pseudogemmobacter sonorensis. The sequence continues at coordinate 22,623 of NZ_JBEFZE010000013.1, read as the reverse complement.
CCGACGACTGGCATCTCCACCTGCGCGACGGCGCCATGCTGCAAGGCATATTGCCCGAAAGCGCGCGCGATTTCGCCCGGGCGATCGTCATGCCCAACCTGGTGCCGCCGGTGGTCACCGGCGCCGATGCCGCCGCCTATCGCGACCGCATCCTCAGGGCCCTGCCCGAAGGCGCGACCTTCGAGCCGCTGATGACGCTCTATCTGACCGAGGGCACCGATCCCGCCGACGTGGCCGCCGCCGCGGCCTCGGGCCTCGTCAAGGCGGTCAAGCTCTATCCGGCGGGCGCCACGACCAATTCCCACGGCGGCGTCCGCGATCTGGACAAGGTGATGCCGGTGCTGGAGCGGATGGCCGCAATCGGCCTGCCGCTCTGCACCCATGGCGAGGTGACCGATCCCGAGGTCGACATCTTCGACCGCGAGGCGGTCTTCATCGACACCGTGCTTTCGCCGCTGCGCGCCCGCCTGCCGGAACTGCGCGTGGTGATGGAACATATCACCACCGAAGAAGGCGCGGCCTATGCGCTGGAAGGGGGCGATACCCTTGGCGCAACCATCACCACCCATCACCTGATCATCAACCGCAACCACCTTCTGGTGGGCGGGATCAAGCCGCATTACTACTGCCTGCCCGTCGCCAAACGCGAGGCGCATCGCCTCGCCCTGCGCCGCGCCGCCACTTCGGGCGATGGCCATTTCTTCCTCGGCACCGACAGCGCGCCCCATGTCGATGCGCTGAAGGAACATGCCTGCGGCTGCGCGGGCTGCTTCACCGCGACCAACACCATGCCGCTTCTGGCCCATGTCTTCGAGGAGGAGGGCGCGCTCGACCGGCTCGAAGCCTTCGCCAGCCTCAACGGCCCCGCCTTCTACCGCCTGCCCGCCAACGAAACCCGGCTGCGCCTGGTCAAATCTGCCGCGCCGCATGCCTTTCCCGAAAAGATCCTGACCGAGGCCGGCCCGGTCACCGTCTTCAACCCCGGCTTTCCCGTCCATTGGCATGTGGAAAGCTGATTTCATCTTGGCAAAAATATCCCCCGCGGAGCGTCCGCGGCCAGCCGGGGAAGCCTCCGGCGGGGATATTTGTGCCAAGATGAAGCTGCAATGGAGTGCTGAATGATCCCCGCCGCTTTTCCGCCGAAAGAGGAAATCGCCCGCCTGACCGCCCGCGCCTTTCTTGAGATCGGCGCCGTGCATTTCAATGCGCGCGAGCCCTTCACTCTGGCCTCGGGCCTGCCCTCGCCAACCTATATCGACTGCCGCAAGCTGATCTCCTATCCGCGCATCCGCTCGATGCTGATGGATTTCCTGGCGGTCACGATCCTGCGCGACGGCGGTTTCGAGGCATATGACAATATCGCGGGGGGCGAGACGGCGGGCATTCCCTTTGCCGCGCTGGTCGCCGAGCGGCTGGCGCTGCCGATGAGCTATGTGCGCAAGAAGCCCAAGGGTTACGGCCGCAACGCCCGGATCGAAGGCGCGATGAAGGAGGGCGACCGGGTGCTGCTGGTCGAGGATCTGACCACCGACGGCGGGTCCAAACTGAGTTTCGTCGATGCCATCCGCGAGACCGGCGCCCGCTGCGACCGCACCGCCGTCATCTTCTACTACGGGATCTTCCGGGAGACCGAGGCGCGGCTGGCCGAACATGGCGTCGCGCTCAGCTATCTGTGCACCTGGTGGGACATGCTTGCCGAGGCCCGGGCGCAGGGCAGTTTCGATGCCGAGACGCTTGCCGGGGTCGAGGACTTCCTGAAGGATCCCCGCGCCTGGCAGGAGGCGCGGCGCGGCTGAGGCTCGCGCCGGGCGGGGCGCGGCGCCTGCGGCGGCGCCAGCACGCGCCTGGCCGGGCGGGCGGCGCTTGTGCGACGGTCGGGCGGTGTCCTCGGGATCGGTTCCAGGCGAAGCCGCACCATTGTCCCGGCCACCCGGCCGCGCCGTCATTTCCTTGGGGCGGGCCTGTGGAGGGTCTGGGGAAAAGTCTGACGCGAATCGTCGAAACAGGCTATGATCCGGGCCGAAAGCCACCATATCTTGTATGGGCGCGGCGTCGCGGCCCCTTTCCGGGCGAAAGACGCCCGGGTTCTCCACAGGCTTTCCAACAGGACTGTCCCGATTGCGCCCGGGCGCCGGGACAGGCTAAGGCAACCCCTTCAGGGGAGACAGGCATGAACGAAGTCGCGAAAATCCGCTCCGACCTTCCGGCGGCAGATGCCCCGGCCGAGGTCCTGCCCCACAATATCGAGGCCGAGCAGCAGCTTCTGGGCGCGATCCTGGTCAACAACGACATCTACGACCGCATCGCCAGCCTCGTGCGGGCCGAGCATTTCTTCGATCCGGTCCATGCCCGCATCTTCGAGATCGCGGCGGCGCGGATCCAGAAGAACACCCTCGCATCGCCCGTCACGCTCAAGGCCTTCATGGAGACGGACGAGGGGCTGCGCGAGCTTGGCGGCCCGGCCTATCTGGTGCGGCTGGCGGGGGCGGCGATCTCGTCCTTCGCGGCGCGGGACTATGCGCAGATGATCTACGACCTCGCGGTGCGGCGCGAATTGATCGGGCTCGGGCGCGACATCGCCGACCGGGCGCAGAAGGTCGACGTCCAGTCCGAGCCGCGCGAGCAGATCACCGAGGCCGAGCAGCGGCTTTACAAGCTGGGCGAACAGGGCGTGGCCGAGCGCGGCTTCCAGTCCTTCCTCAAGGCTGTCACCGATGCGGTGAATGTCGCCAATGCCGCCTATCAGCGCGGCGGCGGGCTGGCGGGGATCTCGACCGGGCTGGTCGATCTCGACAAGAAGCTGGGGGGGTTGCACGAGAGCGACCTATTGATCCTTGCCGGGCGGCCCTCGATGGGCAAGACCTCGCTTGCGACCAATATCGCCTTCAACGTGGCCAAGGCCTATCGGCGCGGGCGCAGGCCGGACGGGTCGGAGGGCGCGGTCGAGGGCGGGGTGGTCGGGTTCTTCAGCCTTGAAATGTCGGCCGAGCAACTGGCGGCGCGGATCCTGTCCGAGGCGTCGGAGGTGCCGTCCGAACAGATCCGGCGCGGCGACATGCATGAAAGCGAGTTCCGCCGCTTCGTCGAGGCGGCGAAGGATCTGGAAAGCTGCCCGCTTTACATCGACGACACCCCCGCCCTGCCGATCAGCCAGGTCGCGGCACGGGCGCGGCGGCTCAAGCGGACCCACGGGCTGGATGTCCTGATGATCGACTACCTGCAGCTTCTGAAGGGCTCGTCCAAGAGTTCCGAGGCGAACCGGGTGCAGGAGGTCTCCGAGATCACCCAGGGGCTGAAGGCGATCGCCAAGGAGCTGAACATCCCGGTGATCGCGCTGTCGCAGTTGTCGCGCCAGGTGGAAAGCCGCGAGGACAAGCGCCCGCAACTGTCGGACCTGCGGGAATCCGGCTCGATCGAGCAGGATGCCGACGTGGTGATGTTCGTGTTCCGCGAGGAATACTACAAGGAACGCGAAAAGCCCGCCGATCACGAATTGGAGAAGATGGCCGCCTGGCAGGAGGTCATGGAGAAATGCCATGGCGTGGCCGAGGTGATCATCGGCAAGCAGCGTCACGGGCCGATCGGCACGGTGGCGCTGTCCTTCGAGGGCCGGTTCACCCGGTTCGGCAATCTGGCCCGGCCCTGGCAGGGGGACGGCGACGGTCATTGAGGCCCGGGCTTGAAACGAGGCGGGAAAGGAGGGGGCGCGGCCCCCTCGGCGCGTGCCGCGCCTCACCCCCGGGATATTTCTGCAAAGAAGAATGGGGCGAAGGTTCAGGGGGCCGGCGGCGTTTGATCCGGCTGGTCTGCTGCGGGATGTTTTCGTTGGCGAGGCCCGGCGTCGGAATTGGGATCGCCGCCGGGAGATCCTCAGCACGACCTTGGGGAACGGGCCTTCTGGAAACCCTATCCAGCTTCATCTTGGCCCAAATATCCCCCGCGCGGAGCGCTTCCCCGGATGCGACAGCGAAGGCGCCGGGGCTGGGGAGGCGCCGCCGCGCGCGGCCCTTTCCCCTTGACCCCGGCGCGGCAAGCGCCAAGAAAGGCGCATCATGGCTACAGCAACCCTTTCCATCGACCTTGACGCCATCGCCGCCAACTGGCGCGCGCTGGACCGTCTCTCTGCCGCCAATGTCCAGACCGCCGCCGTGGTCAAGGCCGATGCCTATGGGCTTGGCGCGGGCCGGGTGGCGCGCACGCTGGCCCAGGCCGGGGCGCGGCGCTTCTTCGTCGCCGTCGCCGAAGAGGGTGCGGCGGTGCGTCAGGCGCTTGGACCGGGGCCGCAGATCAACATCCTCTCGGGCCATATGGCCGGGGACACCGAGATGATCCACGATCTGGAACTGACGCCCATGCTCAACAGCCTTGAGCAGATCACCCGCCACCTCGAGGCGCTGCCGGGCCATGATTTCGGCGTCCAGCTCGACACCGGCATGAACCGGCTGGGGGTGGAGCCGCTGGAGTGGCAGGCCGTCGCGCCCATCCTGATCGAGGCCGGGCCCGCCATGTTGATGAGCCATCTGGCCTGCGCGGACGAGCCCGACCATGCCATGAACCAGATCCAGCTCGACAATTTCCACGAGATGACCGACGGCACCGGCCTGCCGCGCAGTTTCGCCGCCACCGGCGGCATCCTTCTGGGGCCGAAATACCATTTCGACCTGACCCGCCCCGGGATCGGCCTTTACGGCGGGCGCCCCCATGACATGGCCGAGCGGGTCGTCACCCTCTCGCTGCCGGTGATCCAGAGCCGCGAGGTCGCCCCGGGCGAGTCGGTCGGCTATTCCTGCGGATGGGAGGCCGAGGCCCCCGCCGTGGTCGCCACCGTGGCTGCGGGCTATGCCGACGGGCTGTCGCGGGCGATTTCCAACAATGCGGTGCTGTGGGACGGCAATATCCCCTGTCCGCTGATCGGCCGGGTCTCGATGGACCTGATCACCGTCGACGTGACCCATCTGGCCGAGGTGCCGAAGACGCTCGACATTCTGGGGCCGCACCAGACGGTGGACGACCTGGGCGATGCCGCGGGCACCATCGGATACGAGATCCTCACCTCGCTGGGCCGCCGCTACACCCGCCGCTACCAGGAGCGGCGCGGATGAGTGGCTCGGCCGCAGCCGGGCGCAGGGCCCTGCGCCTGCCCGGCGCCATCGGCCGCTCGGTCCTCGGCTTTCTGGCAAGCGTCGGGCGGGTGACGCTTTTCGCGCTCCGGGCCCTTGGGCACATGTTGCGCCCGCCGTTCTATTGGCGCGAATTCGGCCAGGCGGTGATGCAGATCGGCTGGTTCTCGCTGCCCGTCGTCGGGCTGACCGCCGTCTTCACCGGCGGCGCGCTGGCGCTTCAGATCTATGCCGGCGGCAACCGTTTCGGGGCCGAGGCCATCGTGCCGCAGATCGTGGCGCTTGGCATGTCGCGCGAGCTGGGGCCGGTTCTGGGCGGGCTGATGGTGGCGGCGCGGGTGGCCTCGTCCATCGCGGCAGAGATCGGCACGATGAAGGTCACCGAGCAGATCGACGCGCTGACCACGCTTTCGACCGATCCGATGAAATATCTGACCGTGCCGCGCCTGTTGGCCGCCACGCTGACCGTGCCGGTTCTGGTCGGTGTCGGGGATTCCATCGGCATCATGGGCGGCTGGCTGGTCGGCGTGACCCAGCTTGGCTTCAACTCGGCGACCTATCTGGGCAATACCGTCGATTTTCTGGAACCCTGGGACATCGGCTCGGGGCTGGTGAAGGGCGCGGCCTTCGGCTTCATCGTCGCGCTGATGGGCTGCTACCACGGCATGAACTCGGGGCGCGGCGCCCAGGGCGTGGGGGCGGCGACCAAATCCGCCGTGGTCTCTTCCAGCGTGCTGATCTTCGCCGCCAACTATCTGCTGACCGGGATGTTCTTTTCCGCATGATCAGGCTGGAATCCGTCCACAAGGCCTTCGGGGCCAACAAGGTGCTGAACGGCGTGGATCTTGAGATCGCGCGCGGCGAAAGCCTTGTCGTCATCGGCGGCTCGGGCACCGGGAAATCGGTGCTGCTGAAATGCATCCTCGGGCTGGTGGCGCCCGACAGCGGGCGCATCCTGCTGGATGGCCGCGATGCGGCGCAAGAGGATCGCGCGGCGTTCCTCGCGCACTTCGGCATGCTGTTCCAGGGCGCGGCGCTGTTCGACAGCATGCGGGTGTGGGAAAACGTCGCCTTCCGCCTGCTGCGCGGCCCGATGCGCCGCCCCAAGGCCGAGGCGCGCGAGATCGCGGTCCAGAAGCTGCGTCGCGTGGGACTTGGCCCCGAGGTGGCAGACCGCTTCCCGGCCGAGCTTTCGGGCGGCATGCAAAAGCGCGTGGGCCTTGCCCGCGCCATCGCCGCCGACCCGCAGGTGATCTTCTTCGACGAGCCGACGACCGGCCTCGACCCGATCATGTCGGGGGTGATCAACGACCTGATCCGCGAGATCGTGCAGGAGATGGGCGCGACCGCCATGACGATCACCCATGACATGTCCTCGGTCCGCGCCATCGCCGACCGGGTGGCGATGCTGCATGGTGGCAAGCTGCGCTGGATCGGCAGCGTGGCCGAGATGGACCGCACCGACGACTCCTATGTCGCCCAGTTCATCCATGGCCGGGCCGAGGGGCCGATCCCCTCGCTGCGCTAGCCTGCGGCGGCGCTTGCCCTCTCCACCGCCTTGCGCGTATGAGGCGCCAGAGATGGCAGGGCGCGGAGACGGCAGATGAACATCCTTATCCTCGGTGGCGGCGGGCGCGAACATGCCCTGGCCTGGGCCGTGAAACAGAACCCCAAGACCGACCGGCTGATCGTCGCCCCCGGCAATGCCGGGATCGCGGCCATCGCCGAATGCGCCAGCCTCGACATCTTCGACGCAGGCGCCGTCACCGCCTTTTGCGAGGAGAATGCCGTCGATTTCGTCATCGTCGGGCCCGAGGCGCCGCTGGCCGCCGGGATCGCCGATGCCACGCGCGCGGCCGGGATCCTGACCTTCGGCCCCTCGGCCGAAGCGGCGCGGCTTGAGGCCTCGAAGACCTTCACCAAGGAGATCTGCGACGCCTGCGGCGCGCCGACCGCCGCCTGGGCCCGCTTCACCGAGGCCGAACCCGCCCGCGACTACATCCGCCGCATGGGCGCGCCCATCGTCGTCAAGGCCGATGGCCTGGCAGCCGGGAAGGGCGTGATCGTCGCCATGACCGAGACCGAGGCCCTGGCCGCCATCGACGACATGTTCGGCGGCGAATTCGGCACCGCCGGGGCCGAGGTGGTGATCGAGGAATTCATGGCGGGCGAAGAGGCCAGCTTCTTCGTGCTGTCGGACGGGGCGCATGCCCTTCCCATCGGCACCGCCCAGGACCACAAAAGGGTGGGCGACGGCGATACCGGGCCGAACACCGGCGGCATGGGCGCCTATTCGCCCGCGCCGGTGCTGACCGATGCGCTTCAGGCCCGGGCCATGCAAGAGATCATCCTGCCGACCATCGCCGAGATGGCCCGGCGCGGCACGCCCTATAGCGGCGTGCTCTATGCCGGGCTGATGATCGAGGACGGGCGGGCGCGGCTGGTCGAATACAACTGCCGCTTCGGCGACCCCGAGGCCCAGGTGCTGATGATGCGGCTGGGGGCGCAGGCGCTCGACCTGCTGCTGGCCTGCGCCGACGGGCGGCTGGACCGCGCGCGGGTCAACTGGGCCGATGATCACGCCTTGACCGTGGTCATGGCGGCCCGGGGCTATCCCGGCGCCTATGACAAGGGCAGCGAGATCCGCGGGCTTGAGGCCCTGCCCGCCGACAGCCGCCATTGCACCTTCCACGCCGGGACCGGGGCGCAAGAGGGCCGGATCGTCGCGACCGGCGGGCGGGTGCTGAACGTGACCGCGCGCGGCGCCTCGCTACGCGAGGCCCGCGATGCCGCCTATGCCATGGTCGATGCGATCGACTGGCCCGAGGGGTTCTGCCGCAAGGACATCGGCTGGCGCGCGCTGTGATCCGGGCGCGCGGGTAACGGCCCCGGACCTGCCCAGAGACACGGAAAGGGCGCCCGGCAGGCCGAAGCCCGCCACAGGCGACCGAAGAGGTCTTGGCGCAGCTTCGCGCCGAAACGCGGGAAACCCGCAGGTTTCGGGCCGGATCGCACCAATCGCGGCCAGAATTTCCACTGCAATGCGGGCTGGAAACACTTTCTTGGCAATCCGTCGGCAGGATGAGGCCATTGATGGGTCAACCTTTCTGGCAGGCCGAAGGTGGACTGGCTGCCATTGCCAGCGGCATCGGCCATTGCCAGCGGCCATTGACGGATCGACATTTCCGACAGGCCGAAGGCGCCACATTCGGCGCGTGTGACGGATGCGGCTCTTGACGATCCGACATCGCTGGCAGGCCAGAGGGCGCGCGCAGCCGATATTCGGGCAACCATCGGGCCCTCGATGGGATCAAGTCGGAAGCCCCCCGGAAAGAATTGCAGCCCATGTTCAGGCCCCGACAGGCCGACCACTCCTGACCGGCCGGAGGCTCATATCGGGGGTTCCCGTCCCCTCCCGCCCCTTCACGGGCCGATCTCCCTGACCGACCACAGGAGACAGGCGCATCGACCGCCCACCCGACATGCCGGGGCCGACACCCGCCCGCGCCTTCCCGCCACAGGAAATTCCCGCGCCTCTCCCGCCCGCGCCTGTTTGCCCCTGTCATGATCGCATGTTACCGGGCGCAGGCGGCCGGACGGGGATCTGCGCAGATTCGGCCGCGCCCCTTTCAGGGGGCGAGGCGGCCGTCGAAGAAAGCGCGAGCGTGGAGGGGGCGGACCGGGTGTATCACCTTGAGGAAGAAACCGAAAACGACTGGTGGGAGGTCGAGGCGCTTTACGACCTGTGCTTCGCGCCCGGGCGGACGGCGCTTTCCTCCTACCGGCTGCGCGAGGGGGTGGCGACGGTCGCGCCCCTCTGCCTTGTGCTGCGCGACGCCGACGGCATCCTCGCCGGGGCGATCCGCTACTGGCCGGTGCGGGTGGCGGGGCGGCCCGTCCTGCTGCTGGGCCCGGTGGCGGTCCACCCGACCCGGCAGGGCGAGGGGCTGGGCGGCTTTCTGATCAACGAAAGCATGACCGAGGCGCGCCGCCTCGGCTGGGAGCGCGTGCTGCTAGTCGGCGACGCGCCCTATTACCGCCGCTTCGGGTTCCGCAAGCTCGATCACGTCGAGATGCCGCCCCCCACCAACCCCGAGCGCGTGCTGGGATTCGAGCTGAAATCCGGCGCCTGGGCCGGGGTTGCGGGCAAGGTCACCCGCGCCGACCAGAGCGGGACCCGAGCCCGGGACGGGTCAGGTCGACCAGCCCCGGGGTGAAATGCCTTGAGCCTGGATCGCGGCGCAACCCCATCGGGGCAATCCGGCACGAAACCCGCGGATCTCAGGGCGCTTCCAGATCGTTTTCCGGCTTTCTCGGAGCGACTCGGTCAGCCGCCCCGCCGAAGCGGAAACCCAGATCGAAGCGCCAGGCCGGAAGGCGCGAGGCCCCGCCCCGCATGGATGGCTCCCTTCGTGGGTTCAGTTGACAGCACCCAATGTGGCACATTGCGATGCAGGGAGCGGGAGCCATCCACCCCATCAATGGCGGGCAGGTCTTCGACTTGCGATCGCTGTATTGCGGCTCTGACGACGTGCGTGGTCGTGGCGCTGCCATGACAAACCTGTCCCATAGGGCATCCTTCCATTCCAAGGAAAGGATCAAACCATCAAACCGCGGGATCAAACAGCTAGGGCCAACCTGTGCGCTTGGTCAAGGAGGGGCGCGATGCGTGACCAGCACGACGAGTGTCAGCGCCCAGATCGTTTGGCCGCAATCGTGTGCTTCGCCATCCATGGCAGCAGCACAGACAGCGCACCGATCACAGCCCCAACCGCCATGCCGCTTATGCCGAAAGCCGTGCCCATGAGTGCTAAGCCCATATTTCCAACGAACACACCGACGATGATTGCACCCATTGATGCTGCCGCAAAGCAGAGCTGCATGACCAATGGAAGCCTTCTGAATGCGCGCCAGCACCAGCGCAGCGCATTGCGAAATGGGCGATTATTGTTCGCGGAGGTGGTCATGCGGCCTCGGTATCGGGGAGTCTATCAAGCGTGATCATGGCCGACCGACGAGGGGATAGTCTAGAACTTTCGCCCCTTGGCGGGGACCAGCGCGGGGACCGTCCTGCAAGATATGAGCTAGGCCGTGTTAACACTATCCTGCAGACGGCGGGCGCCGGGGCGCGGCTCCCTGCCCGCCCCCCCGGCCCCCGGCGATCTTTCGCCCCCTGTCCCGACGCCCCTGCGCACCAACAAGCCAAGCCCGATCCCCGACCGGCCCCGGAAAGCATCTTTCGCCGCCGATCTTGTGCGGCCCCTCGCCGTCCCCATATCGAAAACGATGCCCACCGACGCCCCCCCACCGACGCCCCACACCGACCCCCGAGGCCCGCGAATGCCCCCTGCGCCCCGAACCGCAATCGACATCCCTCTCCCCGAGGCCGAGATCGCCGCGCTGGCGCGGCGGTGGAAGCGGGTGAACGGGCCGGTGATCTCGACCCTGAACCGCTTCGGCGGCAAGCTGGAGGCGCAGATCGCGGTCCTGCCCGACGCCCTGCGCCGACGGATCGAAAGCGCCACCGAACAGGCCCTGTCGGCGGCCTATGGCGCCGCGCGCCGGGGGGCCCGGCATCTGCCCGCGCAGGATCGCAAGGGCACGCTTGCGGCGGCGATGGCGGCGGGGGCGGCGGGCGGCGCGGGCGGGATCGCGACGGCGCTGGCCGAACTGCCCTTCACCGTCACGATCCTGCTGCATGCCATCCGGCGCGAGGCCGAGGCCGCGGGTTTCGACCCCGACGATCCCTGGATCCGCGCCGAATGCCTGCGTTGCTTCAGCGCGGGCAGCCCGGCGGCGGCGGATGACGGCATCGACACCAGCTTCTTCTCGGCCCGGCTGACCCTGACCGGCCCGGCGGTGCAGCGGCTGATCGCGACCGTGGCGCCCCGGCTTTCGGCCGCACTTGGCCAGAAGCTGGCCGCCCAGGCGGTGCCGGTGCTGGGCGCGGCCTCGGGCGCGGCGTTGAATGCGGCCTTCCTGCGCTACTACCGCGAGACGGCGGCGATCCGCTTCGCGCTCCTGCGCCTGGCGCAGGAGCATGGCGCGGCCCCGGTGCTCGAAGCCTTCGCCCGCCAGACCGACCGGCCCCGCCTGCGCACCTGAGGCCGCCCGCCCCTCAGCGCAGCAGCGCCAGCAGTTCGGGCGAGGCCTCTCCGCTCACCGCAAGGCCCCGGCTGGCCTGGAACGCCTCGATCGCGGCCTTGCTCTTCGGGCCCAGCACGCCATCGGCGCCGCCGGTGTCGAAACCCCGGGCGGTCAGGCGGCGCTGCAATTCCTGCCGCCCGGCCTTGTCGAGCCCGGTGGCATCCGGCCCGAAGGAGGCGCGCAGGCCGCCCTCGCCCCGGATCCGGTCCGACAGATGCCCCACGCCGATCGCATAGCTTTCGGCATTGTTGTAGCGCAGGATGACGTTGAAATTCTGCGTCAGCAGGAAGGCCGGGGTGCCAGCCGCACCGGGCCGGATGATCGATCCGGCCTGAAGCCCGCCGCCCCCCGCCGCCCGCACGCCCAGCCCGCCCCATTCCGCGGCCGAACGCCCGCGCCCACGCCCCAGCAGCCCGGCGTCGAACCCCTGCGGCAGGCTCACCTCCATCCCCCAGGGCAGGCCGCGCTGCCAGCCCGCCCGGCGGATATAGTTCGCGGTCGAGGCAAGGGCGTCGGCGGGGTCCTCGCTCCAGATGTCGCGCCGCCCGTCGCCGGTGAAATCCACCGCATATTCCAGATACGAGGTCGGGATGAACTGGGTGTGGCCCATCGCGCCCGCCCAGCTTCCGACCATGCGCCCGGGCGTCACATCGCCCGCCTGAAGGATGCGCAGCGCGGCGTCGAGCTGGCTTTCGAAAAAGGCGCCACGCCGCCCGTCATAGGCCAGCGTGGACAGCGCCGAGATCACCGGGATATTGCCGCGCCGCGTGCCGTAGAAGCTTTCCAGCCCCCAGAAGGCGGTGACGACATGGCCCTCGACGCCGTAGCGGTCCTCGATCTGCGCCAGCAGCGCGCGGCGGGCGCCATATTCCTGCCGCCCGAGCCGGATCCGCTCATCCGAGGCGGCGATGCCGAGGTAATCCTCCAGCGAGCGGCGGAATTCGGCCTGGTTGCGGTCGCGCTCGATCACGTCGGGCAGATAGCCCGCGTCGCGAAACGCCATGGTCAGGGTCGAGGCCTGGATCCCCCGCCCGCCCGCCCGCGTCCGATAGGCGGCGACCCAGTTGTCCCAGCCCGCATTGGCCACCGGACGGGGCGCAGCCGCCTCGCCCGAGGCGCCGATGGCGCCGCCCGCCCGCCCGCCGCCCACGCAGCCCGAAACCAGCGCCGCCGCCGCCGTCAATCCGAAAGCCCGTCTGGAGATCATCTCGCCCGCCCATTGTTCCTGCCTCGCGGACAATCTAGCCCAAGCCCCCGGCAAGGCAAAGCACCCGCGGCCCCTCCGGCGCGCGCTGTTTCGGCCGCACACGGAAATGTGCCCCGGCGGGCAAGGCATCCCGGGATCGGTCTTGCGATGGCGGCCAGGCCACCCGCCGGAAGCCCGCCCCCAACAAGCCAAAGAGGAAACGGACGCCCCCTCGCCATCCTCCCAGCCCAATGTCAGCTTTACCGCCGGACCATTCTCGCCCCGCCGGGCTCCGATCCAGGCAGCATAGGCCAGACTCAAGGCCCGAATCCCCGGCTGGAAACTTCCCCGCCAGACCTGCTGCACAGGATCAAACGCCGGTGCCGCCCTCCCGATCCGCGCTCTCCCCCTCCGTGCCAGCCTCCTCCGTGCCACGCAACTTCCAGGCGATCTGGCGCAACATCCCGTGCAGGGTCTGCACCTCGGCCCGGGTCAGCCCCAGCCGCCCCCACATGTTGCGCAGATTGAGCCGCATCCCCTCGGCCTTGCCCGCCGGAAAGAAGAAACCGGCGCGCTCCAGCCGGTCCTCGAAATGATCGCCCAGCCGCTCCACCTCCTCGCGGCTGGCGAAATCGGTCCGCGCCAGCCCCATGACAGATTGCGGCACCTCCGCCCCCTGCCGCCCCCATTCATAGGCCAGCAGCAGCACGCATTGCGCCAGGTTGAGCGAGAAGAACTCCGGGTTGACCGGCACGGTGACGATGGCATTGGCATGGACCAGATCGGCATTCTCCAGCCCGGCCCGCTCGGGCCCGAAAAGAATGCCGATGCGCTTGCCCGCCCCGGCCATGGCCCGCGCCATCGCCATGGCGCGCTCGGGGGTGACGACCTCCTTCACCATCTCGCGCGGGCGCGCGGTGGTGGCGAAGACGAAATCGCAATCCGCAACCGCCCGCGCCAGATCGGAAAACACCCCGGCATGGTCCAGCACCCGCCCCGCCCCCGAGGCCATGGCATTGGCCTTCGGATTGGGCCAGCCGTCGCGCGGATCGACAATCCGCATCCGGTCGAGGCCGAAATTCAGCATCGCCCGCGCCGCGCCGCCGATGTTCTCGCCCATCTGCGGACGGACAAGAATGAAGACGGGCGGAAGACAGGCGGGCGGGATCATCGCAAGGGCTCGGGCTGTTCGAGGGGTCCGGGCCTGATACGCCGCCCGCCCGCCCCCGGCAAGCACCGACGCGACACTCCCCTCCCGCGTTCCTCCCCCCCTTTCTTCTTTGCAAAAATATCCCGGGGGTGAGGCCCGGCACGGGCCGAGGGGGCAGCGCCCCCTCCTGCACCCCCCTCCCTTCCCCACCACCGCACACCCTGTCCCTCGCCCCAAAAGCCTGTTAAAGGCCCCCAATCCCCCCGCCCGGAGAACGCCATGGCCGCTGAAGACCGCCCGCAGATCAACCTCGTCACCCCCCCCGCGCCCGCGCCCGAGACCTTCCCGGATCTGCTCGCGCGCGTGCTGGACGCGGTGCCGGTCGCCTGTCTGCGGCTGTCCCTGGCCACGAAGGATGTCGACACGCTGGGGCGCGCGGCAGATCTGTGCCGCGAGATCGCCCATGCCCGCGACGTGGCGCTGGTGATCGACGACCACCTGCTGCTGGCCGGGCGGCACGGGCTCGACGGCGTGCATCTGACCGATGGCGCGCGCTCGGTGCGCAAGGCCCGCAAGGAGCTCGGCCCCGACGCCATCGTCGGCGCCCATTGCGGCATCACCCGCCACGAGGGGCTTGCGGCGGGCGAGGCGGGCGCCGATTACATCGCCTTCGGCCCGGTGGGCGCGACCGGCCTGGGCGACGGCAGCCTGGCCGAGCGTGAACTCTTCGAATGGTGGTCCGAGATGATCGAGATCCCGGTCGTCGCCGAAGGCGGGCTCAGCGCGGAACTGGTCGAACGCTTCGGCCCGGTCAGCGATTTCTTCGCCATCGGCGAAGAGATCTGGGGCGCCGCCGATCCGGTCGCCGCGCTCAAGGCGCTGATCGCCCCCCTCGGCTAGACGCGCGCTTGCGGCCGGGCGCGGCCCCCCGATCCGCGCCCTTCACATGACCGCGTTCACATGGGCGGTGCGCACCACCTGCTCGCAGTAATGCGCCAGCGCCTTGCGGCTTTCGAAGGCGTCGACCGGCACCGGCGGATGGCAGATCACCTCGACCCGGCCATGGCGCGGCGCCGCCAGCATCCGCAGAAGATGCGAAAAGAAGGTCATGTTCGCCCACCAGCCGTAAAAGCGCGGATCCTCGCCCGCGGGGGCGTGATAGACCACCGTCACCGGCTGAAGGTGCAGCACCCGGTCCAGCCCATGGGTGAAGAAGGCCTGGAACAGCGTCGACTTGAACGGCAGGACCCGTATCGAATCGGTCGAGGTGCCCTCGGGAAAGAAGCAAAGCCGGTGACCGGCCCGCAGCCGGTCCTCGAACACGCCTTGCTGGCGCTTCGCCTCGACCCCCTTGCGAGCGATGAAGACCGTGCCGGTCGCCCGCGCCAGAAGCCCGATCCCGGGCCAGCGCGCCACCTCGGATTTCGAGACGAAATAGACCTCCTGCCCGGCATTCAGGGCCAGGATGTCCAGCCAGGACGAATGGTTTGCGACCAGCGCGCCCTTTTCCACCATTGGCCGCCCCCGCAGCGCATAGCCAAGGCCGATCACCGCCAGCGCCGCCCGGCAGGTCAGGCGGGTGATCTTCGGGCTCCAGGGCCGGTCGCGGCGAAACAGCGGCCATTCGACCAGCCGCACCGCCAGCAGGCACAGGAAGGCGCCATAGACCAGCACGACCAGCGCCAGCCCGCGCAGACCCGCGCGCAGCCAGCCGAGAAGCCCGGGGCGGAAAGGTTCGGGGCGCGAAGCGGTCCAGTCGGTCAAGCAGGTGCCTTCTTGCGGGTGTAGAAATCGCGGTGGCGCGCGCTCATCCTGCCGGTGTCCATCACCAGGCAGACATCGGTGGTGTTGAAGGGCCGGTCGATGAAGGCGCCATCCCCCACCGTGCCGCCAAGGCGCAGATAGGCCTTGATCAGCGCGGGCATCGCCGCCATGGCCGCCGCGCGGTCCAGCCGGTCGGGCGCGATCAGATCCATCTCGGCCCGCCCGGGCGGACGGGCGCGGACGCGCACCGCCTCGGGCGAGAGGTGGTGGTGATGCAGCCAGGAAAGCGGCATCGCCAGCGCCGCCGTATCGGTGCCGTGGAACGAGGCCGGGCCGAACATCACCTCGATCCCGCGCTCCAGCACATAATCGGCCAGCCCGTTCCACAGCAGAAACATCGCAGCCCCGCCGCGATGGTCCGGGTGGACGCAGGTGCGCCCCAGTTCCAGCAGCTTGCGCCCGGTGGCGCGCAGGGGGGCGAGGTCGTATTCGTCCTCGGAATAGAAACGGTCCTGCGGCCCCACCCGGTCCGAGGGCAGCAGGCGATAGGCGCCGACGACATGGTCGCCGCTCTCGGCCGGGATTCGGTTGTCGACCAGCACCAGATGATCGAAGAGCGGGTCGAACGAGTCGCGCTCGATCCTGAGGTCATGATCGACCAGGGGGCCGGTCGCGCCGAGTTCCTCGACGAAGACGCGGTAGCGCAGGCGCTGCGCGCCGAAAAGGTCGCCGGGCGTGGTGGCGAGGCGCAGGCTGTAGGCGGGTTCTTCGGAAAGCATGGCTCGGGTCGCTCTGGTCTGGTGGTTCCGGATCAATGCGGCAGGAGGGCAGCGCCCCCTCCCATAGTCGCAGCCGGGACGGTTTGCAACGAAAGCCGACGTGATGCCCCCCGGATCTGGCCCTCCGCATCCGGCCCCCCCGTATCCGGCCCGGCATCATCCTGCCGGAACCGTCCCGGGAACCGTCATCGTCACCACCGGCCACAGCGACAGCACCAGAAGCACCGCCATGCTCCAGTTGAACAGCCGACGCCGCGGCGGATCGTCCAGCCAGCGCCGCAGCCCCTGCCCCATCAGCGCCCAGACCAGAACCGAGGGCAGGTTCACAAGCGAAAACACCGTCGCCACAAGAAGATAGGCCCGCGGCGAGGGTTCGGTCACATAGGCCCCCACCGCGCCAAGCGCCATGGCCCAGCCCTTGGGGTTCACCCATTGGAAGGCGGCGGCCTGAAGGAAGGTCAGGGGCCGCGCGCCGGTGCTCGTCCCCTCCCCAGGCCCCGCACCTTCCCCAGGCCCTGCCTTGCCCGCAGGCGCGGCGGCGCCCGCGATCTTCCAGGCCAGCCACAGCATATAGGCCACCGAAACCAGCTTCAGCACCGTCAGCGCGGGCGGCCAGGCCCGGAACAGCCCCGCGACCCCCAGCCCGACCAGAAACACCATCAGCCCATGGCCGATCGAAATCCCCAGCATATGCGGCAGCGTGCGGCGGGCGCCGAAATTCACCCCCGAGGCCAGCAGCATCATGTTGTTCGGCCCCGGCGTGATCGAGGTCACGAAGGCAAAGCCCCAGAGGGCGAGGAACAGGTCGGGACTCATGGCGGCCTCCACATCGGAAAGGACGCAACTATCCTGCGACATCTGCGCGAAAGGATTGCGATTTTCGCCAAATCATGGCAATTGTCACAACAAATGACCGATATCGACGCCACAAACCACCGGATATTGCGAGAGCTGGCCAGGGATGGCCGACTGACCAATCTCGCTCTGGCCGAGAAGGTGGGGCTTTCGCCCTCGGCCTGCCTGCGCCGGGTGCAGGAGATGGAGCGGTCCGGCCTGATCCGCGGCTATCGCGCGGTTCTCGATCCCGCCCGGCTGGGAATCGGCTTCACCGCCTATGTCACCGTCGGGCTGAACAGCCATACCAAAGCCGCGCAAGAGGCGTTCGAGCGCGCCATGGCCCATGCGCCGCAGGTCCGCGAATGCCACAACATCACCGGCAACGTGGAATATCTGCTGCGGGTCGAGACAGCGGATCTGGCGAGCTACAAGCATTGGCACACCGATATCCTGGGCGTGCTGCCGCAGGTGCATACCGTGGTGACCCATGTGGTCATGGGCAGCCCGAAGGACGAGCGGGCCTGACCCCCCGGTCCCCCCCGTCTAGTCCAGCGGCGGGGCGGGATACATGCCGGGGGGCAGCGGCACCAGCCGGGCATAGCGGATGGTCATCCGCCCCTGTTTCGGCGCCTGCCAGTCCATCGCGAGGCTGACGAGACGGCAGCCATGGCCCTTCTTCTCTTCCTCGCGGCACAGCATCGCCGCCGTGCGCGCCAGCGATCTCGCGGTGACGTCCGGCGGCGCCCAGGGCTGCGAGCCGCCCACGGCCTCGACCTCGGCCACGAAGGTTTCGATCTCGACGACATGGGCGTCCAGCGCCGGCAGCGGTCGCCCGGCGACCTCTTCGGTGAATTCGGCCCGGAAACGGAAGGCGGCGCTGCCATCGGCGGCATCCAGGCTTTCGGCCAGGGCCTCCGCCCCGGTCAGGCGGCAGCCCGAGGCGGGCCCCTCCAGCAGCGGGCCGCACAGATCCAGCGCCAGCACCGGCGCGCGGATCGCGGCGAAAGCGTCCAGATAGGCCGCGCCCGGCAACGCCTCGCCCGCCGAAAGCATCCGCGCCAGCGGCTGGCGTGTGGTGATCGAGACCGTCCGGGGCGTCACGAAACGGTCCTGGTCCAGCACCGCCGCGACCAGATCGCGCGGTGCCAGCCCGCCCCCGGGCGAGATCAGCCAGTCCTGCGCCGGGGCGGTGCCAAGATCGGGGTCCGAAGCGGGGGGCGGGCCGAAGACCATACCGGCCAGCGGGCCGGTCGGATGGGCGCCCTGCGCCGCCTCGGCCGGGGCGGGGCCACGCGTCTCCTGCCAGTAATGCCAGCCCGCCGCCCCTAGGGCGAAGGTGATCAGCGCAAGGCCGAGAACCAGCACGATACGGAGCCCGAGCATCTCAGAACCCCCTCTGGTAGTTCAGATTTTCCAGATCGCCCCAGGCGAAGGCCCGCGTCACCGCCTCGACCCGGGCGGCGAAGCCGCGCCCCTCGGCCGCGAGTTCGGGCGTCTCAAGATACTGGCCCGAGGTCAACCGCGCGGGCGCGCCCGCGACCGGCCGCCAGACCGCGCGGCCCTCGGGCGTGGCGGGAACCGGGCCCGCCACCGCCACGGCCAGGTCGCGCCAGCTTCCCGCAAGGCTCTCGGCCGCTGCGATGCCGAACCAGCGGCGGAACGCGCCCTCCCAGACGGCGGCATCGGCCAGGAATCCGGCCTCGGTCTGGGCGATCCGCTCGGCATCCAGCCGGTTGGCCACGATGGCGGCATAATAGGCATGGCCGGGGTTCAGCGGATAGAAGGGCTTCACGCCGCAGGCCTCAAGCCCGGCCCTGAGCATCACCTCGACCGGCACTTCGGCGGGCAGGTTCGCCACCCCCATCTGCGCGCCGCCCAGCAGGATGACCCGCTCCACCCGGGCGCCGGGGGCGAGATGGACGTTCACCAGCCATGAATCGTGGTAGAAGGCGTCGATCACCAGATAGACCGGGCGGGCGGTCTCGGTCACGGCGACGTCGAAGGCCTGATAGGCGGCACCCGAGGCCGAGGGCCGGTTGAACGCCTTGCCGCGCTCGCGGTAAGCCTTGGCATATTGCGCCACCGCCCGCGCCAGCGCCGCATCGTCATAGGTCGAGATCGCCAGATCGCGGTTGCGCGCGCTGCGGATGCCCAGATGCGCGACATGCGCGCCCTCCGAGGGCGGGGTGAAATCGCAGCCCGCGACCGGGGTCAGCAGTTCGATCGCCCCCGGCGCCTGCCCCCGCACCGACGAGGAATGGCCCGCCAGAACCTGGGTGACGAAGGCGGCGCCGCCGCCCTCCAGCGCCGCGATGGGGCCGCGCACCAGCCAGCCCTCGTTGGTGTCGCGCAGGAATTCCATCGGGTCGCGGCCCTCGCCGCCGCCCGGCACATAGCCGCGGTCGGCCATCATCTGCGCATCGCCCATGGTCTCGATATAGACCAGCACCGATTCGGGCAGGATCGCCGAAAACGCCCGGGGGCCAAGCGCCACCAGACCGAACATGAACAGCGTGACGATCCCGACGATCACCATGCTGACCGGACCACGCACCATGGCGAAAGACCCTCCGAGAGCATTCTTCCCGAAGGGTCTGACGCCGGATTGCGGCCAAATCGGGCCGGAAGCGCGATGCTTTTGCGAAAGCCTTACGGAACGAGCTGCCAGACGATGGTGACCGAGGCGTCGAAGCCGACCTCGCCGCCCTCGACCGGCACGGCCATGGCGCTGTCCTGGGCCTTGAACACCGGGACCGGGCCGCCATGGCCGCCGCCGCCCTCGGTGATCGAGACGATGGGGCCAAGCGCGACACCGGCGGCCTGGGCGAAAAGCTCGGCCTTGGCGCGGGCATCGGCCACGGCCAGCTTGCGCGCCTCGTCCAGCGCGGGGGCGGGATCGACCAGGCCGAAGTTGACGCCGCCCAGGGTGTTGGCGCCGTCCGCGACGGCCGCGTCGAGCACCGACCCCAGCCCGTCCAGCGCGGTAATGCGCACCGTCACCATGTTCGAGGCGGTATAGCCCGAGATGCTCGGCCCCGAGGAAGAGCTGTCATAGCCCGTCCAGTTGGGCGAGACCGAAAGGCCCGAGGTCTGGATCTCGGCATCCGCCACCCCGGCCGCGCGCAGCCGGGCGATCACCCCCGCCATGGCGGCGGAATTGTCCGAAAGCGCCTCGGCGGCGCTGCGCGCCTGGGTGGTCACGCCGATCGAGACCGTGGCCATGTCGGGCGCGCGGGCCACGCTCGCCTGGCCGGTGACCGAGATCACCGCCGGGGCCGCGGCCGGGGCCGAAACCGCGTCGGGCGCGGCCTGGGCGCGCGCCGGGGCCGCGAGCGGCGCCGAAAGCGCGATGGCCGCCGCGACCAGCGCCGCGAAGGACAGCCCCTTGCGGGCGGAGGGCCTGGAGACCCGGGTCGGAATGGCGGGGGTCGGGATGGAGGGGGTCGGGATGGAGGGGGACATGGACTTCACTCCTTGAAGATGCGGACAGGGCGGCACCCTGCCCCTTCGAAAACGCTTTGCACAGGGTCGGGATCCCGACCGCCGGAAGATGCCCGGCGCGGCGGTTTCCTCTTTCTGCCGTCATTATGACGCCGATGGACAAACAATCCTTGGCCCGTTCACGGGTGTTTTTCTTTTCTTCGGCAAAAAGCCGCTATAGGAAAGGCTTGACCCTTCCAGGCGCGTTTCCGCGCCACAGTTTCCTATGCTAGATCCGTGGTATGAAACCGAACTTCGCCCTGAACTTCACCGACACCAGCGTCGCGCTTCTGCACCGGACGGCGAAAGGCTGGCTCAAGGTCGGCGAAACGCCGTTCGACGCGCCCGATTTCGACGGCGCACTGGATTACCTGCGCAAGACCGCGCTGGAGCTTGAGCCGGGCGGCTTCGCCACCAAGCTGGTGATCCCGAACGAACAGGTGCTTTACACCACGCTTGAGGTGCCCACCGGCCCCGAAGCGGCACGGCGCGCGGCGCTGGCCGTGGCGCTTGAGGGGGCAACCCCCTATTCCGCCAATGAAATCGCCTTCGACTGGCATGGCGACGGCATCGCGGTTTCGGTCGCCGCCGTCGCGCGCGAGACGCTGGACGAGGCCGAGGGATTCGCGACCGCGCATCGTTTCAACCCGATCGGCTTCGTCGCCATCCCGCCCGCGGGCGAAGAAGGCTTCGCCGCCGAGCCCTGGTTCGGCACCACGAGCGCCGGGGCGGCGCTTGAGGCCGAGGGCACCGGGATCGAGCGCGACGCCAAGCCGATCTCGATCCTTGGCGAGGGCGGCAGGGGCACGAAGCCGCGCGGCAACCGCAAGGCAAAGGCCCCCGCGCCCGCTGCGGCTTCCTCCCAGCGCGCGCCCGCCCCGGCCGATCCGTCGCATCCGGCCGCCCCATCGGCCGCAGCCCCCCCGCCGGGGCCGGAAGAAGCGACCGTCGGCCCTGATGCCTTGCAGGACGCGCACGCGGATGCCGCGCCTGGCGAGGCGAGAGATTCCGCCGTTTCGCAGTCCCCCGAAGCCGCGCCCGCCGATACGGTTGCAGTCTCAGTCGCTGTCGCCCCGCCGCCGGAAGATACGGCGGCTGATGATGCGGAACCCGAAGGCATCGCGGCCGATGGCATGGCGTCCGGCGCGGCCGCCCCGCCCGCGCCTGATGCCCCGCCTGCGGCCGAGGCGGAACCCGACCCGGCGCCCGCTCCCCGGACCGATCCCCCGGCCACTGTCTCCGCTCCGGTTCCGCCCCCTCGGCAAAGCGAATTGCGCTTCGCCGAACCCGATCCGCTTGGCCCGCGAGCAAGCGGCACCGACAAGGGCGCCTCGGACCGGACAGCGCAGGTCGTCCCGCCCTCCGCGCCGCATGGATCCGGCCCCGCCCTTGCGGTTTCCGGGATCGAGGCGGTCCGGGTGCCGGTCGAAGCACGAGTCGGCGCCGACCGCGCGCCGATCCTCTCCGCCGACGCCGGGACCTCCAGCGGGTCTCCGGGTGGGTCTCCCGGGGCGGCGCCATCGCCCACCCCGACCTTCTCCGCACCCCGCCCGGACGCGGCGGCGGAATTCGTGCCGCCCGGCCCGCTTCCGGCAACCGGCCCGCTTCCGGCGGCCGAGCCGCCGGCCCCCGCCCAAGCGCGCCCCATGGACATCCCGCACGCACGCGAGGCCGCCGTCCGCGCGCCCGAAACGATGGCCGCAGCCCCGTCCGACCGGCCCGGAACCGCGCCCTGGCACGGCACCGCCGCCGAGGATGAGGTCGAAGAGGCCCCCTTCGCCCATATCCCCGATGACCTTCCCGGCGACACCCCGCTCTCTGCCCCGATCCGCGAGATTTCCGGGCGGCCGCTGCCGCCGGTCCTTGCCGCCGACGACGATGACCTCCCGCCCGAACCCTCCAGCGCGGTGCTCGCCGCGCTCGCCACCGCCCGGCGGGAGGCCGGTCAGCGCGAGACGGTTCGGCACGACGCCCCCTCGCGCCCGCAGGCAACCCGCCCGCTGGCCGCCGAGGCACCGCCCGGCAATAGCGGCGATGGCGCGGCCCCCCTCGGATCCCCCGGTTTCCGGGTCGGCTCCCCCGGGCCCGATCCCCTCGCCGCCGCCCCGGTGGTCGCGGCGCCCGCGACCGGCAGGACGCCGGTCCTGCCCAGCCTCACGC